>JBAXBF010000250.1:0-5020 GCA_037142095.1 Chloroflexota bacterium | reverse complement strand
TTGGCTTCTGGGTGCATGGGCATGAAAAACCACGGCGGCATTCTCCCACCAGCATATACTTCAGCGGACTCGTCCCCACTTCCACTTTGTCCCCATTCAGAAACATTTAAATAATCCCTACCTTCAGACACATCGCGAGCAATTAACCAGGATGCCGGCGCAATCTGAGTGTACCAGGGCCAAATTGTCTCATTACTATGACAATCGCGACAGACGCGGAAAAAGAGTTCACGTGTACGCGGACTGTCCCATTTAGGCTCAGCCAAAACTTTTGGATTCGGATCAGCATGCCCATACGGGATAAATTGAATTGCAATTAATGCCAAGATTCCGAGAACGACGAGACCAAAGAGCACTTTTATGATTTTTCCCATAAATTTTATCTCCTAATAAAATGGTAAAAGAAAATGATCTTACCTGAATTATAGTACAGATTGGCATTATAATTAACCCCTCAAATTAATTATTGGAGTGAATATGGATATTATCTCGAAAGTTTTACCAATTATCTTTCTATTCTTAGTAGGAGTATTCCTTAATAGAAGCAAATTCGTGCGTCCAGAGACGATGCAGGATATTAAGAAAATCGTCATCAATATCAGTCTTCCCGCAGTATTATTTCTCGTTTTCTCCAAAGTATCTCTGCAACCAGGTTATTTCCTGATCGTGGTGATTGTCTTTATTGGCTGCATCCTTGCCCTTGTATTGGGTGGTTATTTGCGAAAAGTTTTGGGCATGCCATCTCCATTTTTTCCTGCCTTGTTAACCGGCTTCGAAGCAGGTATGATGGGATATGCCATTTTTGGTACCGTCTATGGTATGGAGAATCTCTATAAGTTCGGAATTGCGGACTTAGGACAGGCTAGCTTCGTATTTCTTGTATTGGTTCCCATGTTAGAACAACAAGCAGCGGGGCGTGCTAAGAAATTACTCGAAATCATATTGACATTTTTCAAATCACCAATCATTCTGGCAATTTTGCTGGGTATTATCGCCAGTCAGTCAGGATTTGCTGTTTGGATGCGGAATAATTCCTTAACAGAAAGTATTCTAAAAACGCTGGAACTGCTTGCTGCATTAACCACCCCATTGATAGCCATGATCATCGGTTATGAGATGCGTCTACACCTAAAGAATCTTGCTCGTCCACTGGAAACAATCATCGTCCGAATGTTGATTTGGATTCCATTCGGACTTCTATTGAATTATTTTGTAGTAGATCATCTTCTACATTTGGATCGTACCTTTCAAGCCGCGATCATGACTATGATGATTTTGCCCCCACCCTTTGTTATTCCGCTTTTCATGAATGACAACGATAAGAGTGGGCGCGAGTATGTGGTCAACACATTGTCTTTAGCAACCCTCATCACATTAATTACTTTTAGTATAGTCAGTGTTGTATATCACCCATAGGAAAGAAGTCATATCTTTAATATTACAGGAGGTTGTATAATACAAACATGTCTAAAAAACTATATTTTCTAATTTTTATCGTTGGTATCTTGGCAGTGCTGGCAATGTTGGTCTTCAGCATACCACAGATATATGATCGAGTATCTTTTCGTGTTGATGAGTTGACAACAAAAATCAAGTATGCAATACAACCCCCTCAAAAAGTTGTCTTTAATCCAGGTAACGTTACCGAATCAGCTATAATTGCTGTTCCGACTATATCAGTAACTTCTACACAAGCACACGTGGTTTCTTCAGCCACACTAGCCTCCATAATCCCCACACTCGAAGCGACACCGACGCTTATCCCGCTTCCTTCATCTACACCGACCAAAAGCCCCCTTCCGCCAGAAGTTACTATCCAGGGTGGAAAATATGTAGATCAACATGGTCTCCTTAATTACTGTGCACCGGCGAATCTGGCAGTTCTCCTTTCATATTGGGGATGGAAGGGCGACCGGATCGATATTGGTAAAGTGGTTAAACCCTACAACAAAGACAAAAACGTAATGCCTTATGAACTGGCTGACTATGTGAAAAATAATACCGATCTCAATTCCATCATCCGGGTTGGCGGCGATATGGATACGATCAAACAATTCGTAGCAGCCGGTTTCCCGGTCCTCATTGAAAAAGGATATTTTGTGGTGGATATCTACAAGGTATATAGTTGGATGGGACACTATAATGTCATTACAGGATACAATGATGCGGAAGGATACTTTCTCGTACAAGATACTTATCTTCAACCAAACATGAAAATCCCTTACGATGAAATTGTCAATCAATGGCGTGATTTCAATTTTACATATATGGTGGCTTTCTCCTCAGATCGGTATAACGATGTGATGAAGATATTAGGACCTGACGCAGATGAACAAACAAATTACCAGCGTGCTGCCGATAAAGCTTCCAACGAGATCGTGAAATTCAAGAATGATCCAGTAGAAGATTTCTTCGCCTGGTTCAATCGCGGGGACAACCTTGCAGAATTGCAGGATTACGGTAACGCAGCAAATTGTTATGATGAAGCCTGGAAAATCTATCCAACAATCCCAGAAGATAAACGTCCATGGCGGGTAATCTGGTACAGGACCGGAATTTATAAAGCATACTTTGGAGCGGGTCGTTATCAAGCCGTAGTCGATCTGGCGACGACAACATTAAACCAGATGAGTGAACCTTATATCGAAGAAAGTTATTACTGGCGGGCGCGCGGTGAGTGGGAATTGGGACGTAAGCAAGAAGCCACTGCTGACTTTCACCAAAGCCTGGTACTTCACAAAGATTTCGGACCAACTCTGTACCAGATGGAACTTTTAGGAATTAAATAGGGAATCCATCTCATCTTTTTTAGAGGAAGAGGAAATAATCTCTCATTATGGCAACATTGAAAATTCTTCATTTTTCTGATGCACATATTGGTGCAGTCAATCAGGGAAAGCATGATGCTCAAACCGCCTTACCGATAAGGGTATTGGATTTTCTCAAGGCATTAGATGCGATCATAGATACGGCTATCTCTGAAAAAGTTGACCTGGTGCTGTTCAGCGGAGATGCATACCACCACCGTAATCCATCCCCAACGATCCAGCGCGAATGGGGTCGGCGCATTATGCGCCTTTCAAAGGCTCACATTCCTACGCTACTCATCGTTGGAAACCATGACCTTTCTCCATCTTTAAACCGCGCTCATGCTTTGGATAGTTTTTATACCCTGGATGTACCAAATGTGCATGTCGTGGCAAAACCTGAATTTCTGAAACCAGAAGATCTCTATGGACTACCTTTACAGGTTATAGCCCTTCCCTATCTAACTCGCTCGGCTTTAATGGCACAACTCGGCATTGGGGCTGATGAAACCCGGCTTGCATATGAGCAGCTTGGGCAACGATTACGACAAATTGTCCAGCAATGGCTTGACGAAATGGATGAAAATTTACCTACCATCTTCTCGACCCATGCCATGGTTCAAGGTGCGGTATATGGTGGCTTTGAATCTATGGTTTTAGGAAACGAGTTTACCGTGGAACCTTCTCTTGTGAAAAATCCTCGCTTCGACTACGTTGCCTTAGGACATATTCACAAAGCCCAAAACCTCAACGAAGGTGCTCATCCGCCAGTTATCTATTCCGGTTCTATCGAACGCGTGAGTTTCGGCGAAGCAAAAGAAGTCAAGATGTTCGTTATAGCCCATATCGAA
Source organism: Chloroflexota bacterium (assembly GCA_037142095.1). Lineage (GTDB taxonomy): Bacteria > Chloroflexota > Anaerolineae > Anaerolineales > DRKV01 > JBAXBF01. The sequence continues at coordinate 1,362 of JBAXBF010000250.1, read as the reverse complement.
CGGGGCAAGACAAAAATTGAATGGCGAAATTTGGAAACCCGTCCTTTTATAGATCGTTACGTTGATATTAAATCTTCGACCGATGTGATGGAACAAATCCGCACGGAACTTTCACCGCGTTCGATGCTGCGGGATGCTATGGTTCGTCTCACCATCGAATATCCTCGTGATTGGGAAGCTTTGATTGACGAAAATGCACTTACCGAATTCACATCGGAAGCCTTTGATTTTCGCGTTGTACGCAAGCCAGTTATGCAAACCCGTCTGCGGTTACCAGAAGATATATCCATTGGCAGTCTGACCCCTATGAAATTGCTGGATATGTACTGGAAATCAAACAACGGTTACGATGCTGGTGAAGCAGAGAATCTTAATAAATTAGCGCAGATGATCATTTCAGAGGAATGAAAGGAGGATAATTTATGGCAATCCGACCAGGAGGAGAATTAGCAGCCCGTCCGCTGCATTTCATTTGGATTTGCGATTGTTCCGGTTCTATGGTTGTGGATGGCAAGATCCAATCTCTTAATACTGCCATCCGAGAAGCTATTCCTCATATGCAAAGGATCGCTGACGAGAATCCGAACGCAAAGGTATTTGTGCGCGCTATTCGCTTTTCAAATGGGGCGCAGTGGCACATCGCAGAACCTGTCAAAGTGGAATCGTTCCGTTGGGATGATTTGCGCGCTGATGGAGTTACGGATATGGGCGCAGCATTGATGATGGTCGCAGATGAATTGCGTCGTCTTCCTGATCGCGGCTTACCCCCCGTGCTGGTACTTATCTCAGATGGACAACCGACGGACGATTTCCAAACTGGATTGAGAGCCATTTTAGGACAACCCTGGGGACAAAAAGCAGTACGTATGTCTATTGCCATCGGAGAAGATGCCGATTTGGAAATTTTACAGGAGTTTATCGCCAATCCAGAAATTAAACCGCTGCGTGCTAATTCACCAGAGGCATTGGTTCGCTATATCAAGTGGGTATCTACGGCAGTGTTGAAATCAGCTTCGGCACCGGCATCGCAGAATACACAACAAGCGAATACACTCACAACCAACGTGCCAGTTCCTGCACCTCCCGTAGATTCTGATCAGGAAAATATTACTGCAATCGATGTCTGGTAAAAAGATACCATCCTCTTTCATCTGGCAGATCATCGGCGCATCTGTGCGCGGTGCAAACCACCTGCGCCATAGAATCCCAAATCAAGACGCGATTCTCTTCTCACCAAAACATAAAGCAGGATCAACTGTCTTCTTAGCAATTTCAGATGGGCACGGCAGTGAAAGAAGCTTCCGCAGCCAACAGGGAGCAAAATTTGCCGTACGAGCAGCCAGATTTGTATGTAGGGATATT
>JBAXBF010000249.1:0-5029 GCA_037142095.1 Chloroflexota bacterium | reverse complement strand
GGATAGACACCGCCAATGTTTGTGAAGCGCACGAAGCCGTCTTCATCCACATGCGTAACCATCACACCGATTTCATCCATGTGCGCCGCCAGCATTACTTTAAGACCCCCCTCTTTGCCTTTACGGGTGATCAAGTTTCCCAGGGCGTCAACGCGCATGTCATCCACATGCCCTTCAATTTCTGCTTGAATGACGGCGCGGATTTTTGATTCATAACCGGAGGGTCCAACGGTTTCAACGAGTTTTTTAATGAGAGATTTCATAGTACTCCTAAAGTTTTCCTATCCAACCAGGTCGTCCAGGAAATTCAAATTTACAGGAAGCGAATAAAAACCTGTTTCAAAGAGTGCAAGTCCTTCAGACGATTCTGAAGTATATCATACACAATCGAGCGGTCTACATCCAGATAATCGTGGACGAGGATATTGCGGAAACCGATCATCCGGATCCAGGTCTCCGCCTGGTCTGAAGAAAGATACCCTTTCTCAGCCAGGATTTGAGGGATATCGTTATAATGGTCAACGCTGCCTAAATTCAGGTCTGCAATAACATGACCGCCGATATCTGTGAGAGTCTCAATCGCCAATTGCAAAAAACGTTCTGTGCTGCCATAATATTCTGGTCGATCCAGAAATGTTTGCCGGTCATATTTTCCCAGTTTCTCTAAGATGGAAAGATACTCATCTAAAGCATTAAGGCGTTTCCGAATAACTTCCATACGAACCATAATTCTAATCCTTGTTGATCGTGTTACGGGCGACATAAGCGTCGCGCTGCACTTTCAAATAGGGCAGAAAATCCAGATATTCACGCACAATCTTCGAATAATACGTACCGCGCTCGAAGTCATCCGCCTGATAAATCACCTTATTCATGCGCACAGCCTCATAGCGCAAGACGATATCTTCGACATCCAGGAAGACAAGGTCAACATCACAAAAGCCAGCCCGTGCCAGGTCGGTGAGAATATCCAATTTTCTGGAGCGAATTTCCTTAGTACGCGGCACGATTGCCAGATCCAGATCACTTTCAGGATGCGTCTTTCCAGAAGCCTGCGAGCCAAACAGATACACCGCCAGGATATCGGGATAAGCACAAAAGACATCGGCAAGTTTATCTAACATGCTATTCCGCCTTCTTTATCGCTCTCCGGCAAGCACATCGGGTGTCAGACGAGAGAGGGCGGCTTGCAGCAGATTAAGGGTGCTCTGCCAATCGACGATGCGTACGATGGAGGTGGCTGTGTGGATATAACGCCCGGGCACGGAGATACTGATGGTGGGAACGCCCTCACGGGTGAGGTGAATCGCGCCGGCGTCCGTACCGCCTCCACCTGGTTGGCGGATTTGATAGGGAATTTTCAGCGCCTCGGCTGTTTCTATAAAAAACCGCACCAGACGCGGGTCGGATAGCGTGACTCGATCGGCGATGTAGATGGCGGCGCCGCTTCCTAAACGGGTATTGTAACGATGCGGTTCTTCCAGCTTGCCACGCTCAACATCCCAGGCTGGCATATCGTGGGCAGGCGTGCAGTCTAACACGATGGCGATTTGCGGCTTTAACGCATAAGCAGCCACCTGCGCCCCACGCAGCCCGATTTCCTCTTGAACCGTAAAGGCGACGGATAAATCAAGCTGCGGGAAATCTCCCTTGAGCAATTCGATCAAGGTCGCCACACCCAGACGGTCATCAGCCGCTTTGAGACGCAGGCTGTCTCCGATGCGCCGGAAGGGATTTGCAAAGGTGACGCGATCTCCTAAATTAACTTTACTCTTATTCTCTGCTCCCACATCCACCCGCAAGTCATCCACTTCCAGGGTTCGTTTAAGTTCTTCACGGGTGGTGAGATGGATGGGTTTGGTGCCGATCACCCCGATAATGTGCTCTTTGCCCACCCAAACGGCTTTTCCAGCCAGTTGGCGGCTGTCGATGCCGCCCACGATGTCGAAGCGATAGAAGCCATTCCCGTCATCGCGAGTGATCATCAAACCGACCTCGTCCATGTGAGCCGCCAGCATGACGCGCAGATTCTTTCCATCGCTATTTTTAGGCGTAACCAGGATATTCCCGAGGGCATCCACCTTTGCCTCACGCTGATCAGCCAGCGCGGGTTTAATCTGGTCGAGGACGATTTTACGCACTTCCCCTTCGTCACCGGATACAGCGACCGCGTTGGAAAGGCGCTCCAGCAAACGGAGCTGGGGTGTGCCGATGCGGGTAAGTGTCAAAGCAAGCTTTTCTTGGGCTGTCATAGTACCTGATCCTTTTTGTCTTCATCCCAGGATAATTCCTGCATGAAGTCTGGGGTAAGCTGGGTGATGAACTCCGCCAGGAGCCGCCCGGCGCGGGCAATATCCTTCATGGAGACCACTTCAACCACCGTGTGCATGTATCTCAGAGGAATGCCCAACACCGCTGTGGGAATACCCGCATGGGCGATCTGCATGGCGAAAGCATCCGTACCGGAGTGTTTCGGGGTGGTCTCAAAGTTATGCGGAATTTCAAATTTCTCAGCAACTTCCTTTATTTTGCGATGCAAACCAGAATGGATATTGGGACCCCAGGCGATGGTGACGCCTTCGCCCATCGGGAAGACGCGGTATTCGCCGCTATCATTAACCCCTTTCGCAAAGGTTACATCGACCGCGATCGCCAGGTCAGGATGCAGCTCGAAAGAGGATGTTAACGCACCGGCGAAGGTTTCCTCTTCCTGGACGGTGGCGACCGCCCATACATCCCAGGTATGCAACCGGGATTGGAGTTGATCCAGGCAGCCGGTCAGCACCGCCACCGCGGCGCGGTCATCCAATGAATGCCCGGCGATGGTATCTTCCCCTAATTGCAGCGGTTCTTGCGCAAAGGAGATGGGATCGCCCACTTGGGCGAGGCGAGCCAGGCTGCGGGCTGGTAAGCCGGTATCGACCAGAAGATATTCCAACGGGATGGGTTTACCGGATAAATCCTCCGGCAGGAGATGATCGGGAGGTTGAACAAGCACACCCGGCAGATCTTGACGTCCATGTACGGTTACCAGTTGACCGGGCAGGACGCGCGGATCTAGCCCGCCGATTTCTGTCACGCGTAGAAATTCACCCACGAGGCCGGTGACCATCAATCCCACCGCGTCCATGTGAGCGGCAAGCAGGATGGAAGGGCAGGGTTCCGGGCGCGGGGTCATTTTGCCGCGCTTCAGCCCGTACAGGCTGCCGACCCGGCTGACGCGCAGTTCATCCGTCAGGGGGCGCCAGGCTTCTTCGATGAGCTTACGGGTTGGGTCTTCGTAAGCCGAAAGACCGGCGCTAGAGATAAGTTTTTTTAAGAATGGATTCAAATCGGTCATAGAGTGTCCTTATTGACCCTGGTTGGGTCAGGGAGTTTGTTGGTAAGGGGGTATGGCAGTCATTGTAGCGATTGGCGGCAGCGGTGTTATCGTTAAGGTTGGGGTGGGAGTTAAGCTGCTGGTCGGTGTAAAAGTCAAAGTGGGTGTCAATGTGGGCGTGTTCGTCGTGGTAGGCGTATTTGTTATCGTCGGCGTGTTGGTAAAAGTGGGGGTCGGCGTCAAGAACAATGTGGGCGTCAGGCTGGGGAACATAAAAGGTGTTTCGCTTGGTGTAAGACTGGCTTGCCGGGTGAGAGGGATGAAAGGCGATGGATAAACGATATGGGTCGGTAAGAGGACGGTCGGGCTGGGCAACCTTGTCAGCGAAGGGATCATCGTCGGTTCTTCCGGGGTGGGGAGGGGGCGGATTGGTACAGCCCACACATACACCAAACCGGCACAATAGCAGGGTATCGTAGCAAGTATGATGATGATTAGAAAATAACGGGTACGTCCGCTTTTGATTTGCTGCTCATCCATTGTCTTTCCCAGCCTTTATCATAACATATCCTGACGGAGTTGTGTATGAAACTTTGACATGCGGCGCAGATCGCCGCCAATGATTCAGCGGGTTAAGAGAAATTGTTGTAAGCCAAGTAATAGAAGATACACCGCCAGCCCGCTGCCCACTGTCCAGAGAATGCTGCGCGTGCGCCAGGCTACCAGGACGGCGAGCATGCCCGAAATCCACTGCGGATTATGGAAGGTAAGATCAATGTTGCCAGGCGGGGTGCGCACGATTGCTGGCAGGGTGATGGCAGAAAGAACCGCCGCCGGTACGAAACGCATTGCGCGCATGAACCAATTTGGCATGGCTACCCGCCCGATCAGGAAGATAAACGAGAAGCGGATGGTGAAGGTGATCACACCGCCCAGCAGCATCAGCAGCCAGAGATTCACGCTTTCTTTCCCTCCACCCACATGCCCACCAGAATACCCAGCGCAGCAGCAAGCAGTAAGCCGGTGTTGTAGGGCAGGGCGGCAAGGGCTACCCCTGCCAGACTGGCAGAGATCGCCGCCGCGACGGTGGCACGTTCGCGCAACACCGGCACAACCAGGGCGATAAAGGTCAGCGGCAGCACGAAAGCCAGCGGGAAATCTGTAGGCAGGCGCGCTCCGATGAAAATACCCAGCGCAGTGCTGGTTTGCCAGCAACTCCACAGGGTGATGCCTGTACCAAACAGATACCAGTGTCTGTACGGGGTTTCCTCATCCTGCTGAAAATGGGTGATGGCGACGGCATAAGCTTCATCCGTCAGCAGATAAGCCAGTACAACTTTCCAGATGGGTTTGAGATGCTGGATATAGGGGGCGACCGATGCGCTATATAAGGCGTGGCGCAGGTTGATGACGAAGATTGCCAATAAAATCACCAGATTGGATGCGCCAGCGCCAAGAAGCTGCACGGCGATGAATTGAGCCGAACCGGCAAAGACAATCAAAGACATCGACTGGGATGGGATGATTCCCAAACCGGACTTAATTGCCAGCGCGCCGTAGAGCATCCCGAAGGGTGCCACCCCTAAGAGGATGGGTATCTCGCCTTTGACCCCACCCCAAAATTCGCTGCTTCTGGTAATTGTATCCATAGGAAAGTGGAAATTTTACCATGATTTGTGTGGTAAATTTATTGGATATTTCTATGATTTG
>JBAXBF010000248.1:0-5058 GCA_037142095.1 Chloroflexota bacterium | reverse complement strand
CAATATTGCCTGCTACTCTGGTTACATCCGTTTCTGCCATTTTAAACCTCCATGTCTATCTGGCGAGGTAATCCTTACCTCTCTTGTTTTATCACCTCAAGGTATAAGCATACCCTGTTAAATACTTTATCGTCATTTCTAGTGGTAACTTTACTAAACTTAGCGTAAATTATGCGTAAATTATTCATAAAGTATGTATAAAGAAAGAAAGGCGCAATTTCTTGCGCCTTTCTTGATCACTCGATCGACCTTGCCATTCGAAAACCAATCAATGGAGAAGCGTAACTTGGCAATACCCATTCTCTCGAAGAACAGCGTGCCAACTTTCGGCTATAATACCATGCCCCCCCACGTAAGACACAATGGTTACCTGGAACGATTTCTTCCCGCCCATCTGTAGCATCATATGGATACGGTTTAAGCGCACTAACGGTCCACTCCCATACATTTCCAGCCATATCCGCCACACCAAAAGGACTATCCCCTCCTGGGCTATATATTCCAACCGGTGTAGTACTCCGCTTGCCACCCTCTTGTGTATTACAACGCCAATTTTCAAAACGATCCCCCCAGGGATAAATCCGGTTATCATCACCCCGAGCAGCACGTTCCCACTCCAGTTCAGTTGGCAAACGAAATTTCATATTCGTTTGTTCGCTAAGCCATTTACAGTAGGCAATTGCATCGGATTGAGAAACCCCAACAACAGGATGATCCCTGACACTTTCAGAATATTTAAAGCCATGCCAATAACGCGGAACTCGATGCCCTGTAGCCCATGCAAAGATAAAATACTCTGTATTCGTGATAGGTGTCGACCCAATTTCAAACGCCGGCACATAAACTTGGTGTTGAGGTTGTTCGACTTCAAATAAATTACGACTATACCACTCATCTGCCCAATCTTCATATTCAAGCATATTCGCTACTTGTTCCAAACTTGTTCCAAGCGTGGCATTTCCTTCCGGAATTGGAGCCATCACAGGCAGACTTACCTGTGGAATAATGTCTGCTCGATTCCGTTTGCTTTTTTCCATTTTATTATCATACATCATGCTATCAACTCCCAAAAACGCGGTTTATTACACGGGTGTAAACGGAAACAATTTCATCGAGATTCTCATCAATATTTTGGGCTATCCCAAAAAGATAGGGCTCGCGGGCTGCTTCAGCTTTATAATCTTCAATATGATCTACCATATCCAATAACACCCGTTCCCATGCACCGGGGTTATTTTTAACCAGCCAACCATACACTCTCAGGTCATTATATGCTGGGCTTTCACTCGCGATCCAAGGTATCTTCATAACCATATATTCCAAGACCTTAATCCAACTCCGGCGGTCATCATAAGGTCCAAATAATGGAGCCAGTCCAATATCGTATTCAGCCAAATGATTAGGCCATTGAGAGTGTGGAACCCATGGACGAGAAACTATATTTTCCTTTGCCAATCCAAGCGCATTAATAATCCGATTATCGTTCCCGCATATCATTACCTTTACATGCGGTCGCGCCCGGCATACATTTTGCAAGGCTGGTATCACGCCACTTTTCTCGAAGCTTGGTAAATGAGAAACGCTACCTCCCCAACCGATGACAATTCCCTCGTGAGTTGGGGGAGAATTAGCAAGCTGGTATTTTTGCAAATCAATATAATTCGGCAGATAGATCATCTCCGTGTATTCCTGCCAATCATCTGCCAGACGTTTAGAAGGCACCGTCGCAGCATGGACAAGCCGTAAACCCCATTTAAATTGGGTCAACGGAGGAGGGTCGATTGTTTCTCGTGTCTCAATCCCATTGTCATCGATCCGAATCGCTTTATTTTCTTTCCAAAAAGGATAACTAACATTGTCCTGGGTGATAATATGGTAGGCATCATCAAAATCGGCAATAACGACCTTATCTTGTGCTTTCCAATGTTGAATGGCAGATAGCATGGGACCGTAAAGAGACCGTTCTATCATAAGAACATCTGCCAAACGACAAGCATCTTGGACCTTGGATGTATTTTTTATAAAATCATTTTTAGAGAGCAGACGTGCTATATGCACTCCGCTGCGGTTAAGCGCGCGCGCAGGAACGGCACACCGCCATTCGCTAGAATTCCATTCGAGCGGGTTATCGGAATATATGTACACGATTCTCATAGTGATTCTCTTCCCGCTCTTTATTATAATCGAAATCAACTAAATTTGATTGCTTTTTGTAAAACTTCTCTTATAACTTGTTGCCACAAATCACTTATGTAAGTCATTTCTCTCGTCTCAGATTTACGCCATCCCTCTTGACCAAGTTTATTCCTTAACTCAGGTTCAAGTACTAAACGACGCAAATGAGAAACCCATTCTTCTGCTGAGTTCGCAACCAATCCGCCTGCATTCCACTCTTTATATGCAGGAATCGGCGATGCCACCCAGGGAATACGCCGAGCCCCAGCTTCCATCAATTGTTGGTCAGAACGTGTCTGGTTAAAAGGCGAATCTTGTAACGGCGACAAGAAGATATCCACCTGTCCTAATTGATAGGGATAATCCTCAGGTTGGGCTGGTGGCAGAAACATACGTCGTGATTCAGGTAGATGGTCAAACAATTGATAAACATCAATATCTCCCCCAATGACTAATTGTGTATGCGGGAATTCGCGTAATATCCGATAAACCATTCTGCGAATTAAAGCCACATCCTCCACTTGCCCTGGCAAACCAATCCAACCGAGGTTAACAGTATGCCGTTTGACCAAAGGTTTTTCCCATTGCCCCTCGCGTCGCGCCCACCCATCTTGAATGACATACACCTTATTCGATGCAGTTTGAAATTTTTCAGCCAGGATTTTATGCGGGGTGATAATACCATCTGCCAAAACCAATGATGCTGTAAATGCCCGCATTTTTTCGGCACTTTCTAAACCAAAATCCGCAAAACCAGAATGATTGACCGGCATTTGCTCAAAATCATTATCCAGGTCTAAGAGGATTGGTATCTTCGCACCAGAGCAAGCTGCCATAATTTCCATCATCGCTTCTTCGCCATGTGGATTGAAAGCAATCGCAATATCAAACTTATCATAAACATCCATACCTTTTGTCGCCATGCTTGCATGAAAACCACGTGCGGCGAGAGATTTAGCTGCTAATAACGCTCTGGATGAAATTTGGTAGGCTGCCGGAATAAGAAAAAGGATACGCATCCCTTTTTGCCCCTGTCCTATGGTAACATCTTCCCTCGGATTGCTTAATTGTTCGCGAACACTTAGTACCAAACCATCCAAAGCCATCGCCAAATCAGGCTTTCCTTCAGAACGTGCCTGGCGAACATTCAGTTCCAATAATGCCGGGATTAATTCTTCAATATCGGCTAATCGTTCCGCCACAGTCAAAGCCGGTTTGGGGCTTAGTCTGATTTCCTCCAGAAGAGTCAAAGCAGATTGAATCTCAGTTTCTGTCACCGAGGAAACTTGCTGCCCCATGATACGTTGCAGTAATCTGCCAATCGTCCGCAGATCAGGCATAGCGGCATCATCATCATTTTGTAAATCTTTATCGGTTTTTGCTAAACGCAGCCGGCGCATGATCTCACCGTTACCAGGGGATAACTCTAACGCATATGCATATAACTGAACCGCTGTGTCATCTTCGCCCTGGGCAAGATAACAATCTCCGATGACAATATAAGATTCAACATCCTCCGGATAATCCCGCAGAATCATGGCATAAATCTTCAAGCCTTCTTCGATGCGATCGGCATTGAGGTGTGCCAACCCCAACTCTTTGCGAGATTGAAGAACAGTTTTGTCAAGCATATCTTAGTTTTACTATAAACCCAGCAACCCTACCGTAAAGCCGTTATGAAAACTACATTAACAACGTCTGACAATTAAAGGCGAAGATTGAATATCAATTAACCCTACCTTGATATTCCCTTCGTTCTTTCATTCTTATTACCATTGCAAGACCATCCTGAACATCTTGATCTGTTGGATTGATCTCTAATGCCGCCTTTAAATAATTCAGTGCCTCATCCAAGTTTCCTTTATCATAACACAACTTTCCAAGGCTCACCAGCGCATCCATATCTCTTGAGTTCCGGCTCAAAACGGCTTTTAAAACAGTCCCCGCTCCATTTAAGTCCCCGTTCGCATGAAGATAAAGGGCATATCTCATCTGGAACGATGGTTCCTCTGGATTTTGGCTTATGGCTTTATTCAAGAAGCGCATGGCGTTGTCATAGGCATCCATTTTTATACAATAATCCCATAATATATTGACTGTTTGGATAAACCAATCGGCATACCATATTTTGTTACTAAACCGCCAAATAGCAACATCATAAATCGTCGTCAAAACCGCCAAATCATTGTTTTTAATTGCTGCACGAACGATTTCTTCCAAAATTCTGGCTTCTATTTGCGTATGAGTCGTACCACTGAATGATGGCGCGGTAAAATCAATTTTCGGCGGTAGAGGCACAATAGATGCACTCAGATGAAGTAAATTGATATTTTCCCCTTGAAGAATTTTTTCAGTCAGATTAATGATATGGTTATCTTTTATCTTGGAAGGATTATCGTAAGCATAAAAATCATTCATGGTACGTGGGGGTTCATTCGCAGATTGCCCACGTTTTATTTTTATTTCAAAATGTTCCTGCGAACGTGTGAAATAGTGATTAAGTTGGATCTTATTAACCACTCGCGGTATTTCAAAACCAATAACTTGGACATAATCTTCATTGACAACATAATAGCCCGCCCGGTAGAAAAAGTAATGGACCCGCGCAGGATAAACAGCATACTGCGTTTGCACGATGCTTTTAATGGAATGGTTTGGTTGAAAATCCGGCGGCGCGGCAAGCGTATAATTCTCAATTTGTGTCCCAACTGGTTTCTCAATATGCCCAGATGATCCAAAAATTACCCAGTGAATCCCTAAACCGCCATACCCTTCATAATCTGTCAGAAATGTACGCACATCCGTTGTCGTCTTAGGCACGATGAATTCATCTGCATCGATAAAACCGAGCCAACGCGTATGAGCTCCCAAGTAATGTAAACA
>JBAXBF010000247.1:0-5086 GCA_037142095.1 Chloroflexota bacterium | reverse complement strand
CCCTGCGTGCTCGTCTGATCGGGCGTGGTTTGGGCGGAGACAATCCTGTCAACTCCTTTGATGCGGCTGTACAGATTCTGGATGGTAAGCCGCTTGGGGAGGAGGAGATGCAAGCGCTCGGCGAAGCAGCCCTCGATTTGGGAATCTGGCAAAAAGCGCAGGAATATTTCGGTCGCCTGGCAGAGCGGTCACCCGCAGAACCACTGGCTTATTTTGATTTGGCGCGCAGCCTGGCACTTCAGGCTGAAAATCAGCGTCTGTGCCAGATTCTGGATGTCAAACTGCACGCGCCCGGGAAAGAATCCCTGGCGGAGCAGAGTCGTGTTTTGTTCGAGAGTCTCATTCACTCTGCTTCCCAACGGGTTTGCAGTACTTCTGCAGAAGAACTTGTCCAGCGCTGGCAAGCGCGTGGGCGGGCAATTTTTGAGGAAACGCCTTCTTCCGAAACACTTGCTGATCTGGAAAAAGCCGCTGTCAGCCCCGAGGATTTTGCAGCCACCATCAATGCCCTGGTGCGCGCTGGCAGAATAGAAGAAGCCTTAACGCTCTGTGATAAAGACCTCAATTCAGCCGCTGTTTTGGTGCAGACCGCCCTGCTTTTCCTCAAACAAAAACCAGGACAGGCACTCGATATGGCACTCCTTGCACTGGAAAAAGTAAAGGGCAGGTATCCAATAGAAATCCTTTATAATGCGCTGGTGGGATATATCGCCCAACGCATTGGTGACGATCAGGTTGCCGCCCGTACCATCCAAAAAGCGCTTGGAATGTGGCAAGACGAAGCTGCCTGGCATACCTGGATGGCAAATTTACTGCTCAAGCAGCACGATATTCTGAACGCCGCCAATCATCTCGAAATGGCAATCAAGCTCGAACCGGTTGTGGTTCAGCACCGCCTCAACCTGGCACATACCTACATCCTGGCTGAGATTCAGCCTCAGCGTTCAGTGGAGATGCTGCGTTCCGTTTTGGAACAGGCGCCGGATAATCTGGAAGCCCAGGCGATGATGGCAGAAGCCCTGACTTTGAATGGTGAGACGGAAGAAGCGATCGGGTATTTCCGCCGGGTGTTTGAGTCGCCTTTGATGAATGACCCAATCTGGAAAGTACGTCTTTCACTCGATCTGGCACATACCTCTTTGAAACAGGGAGAGCCGGGCACCGCTGTCGCCATTCTTCAGGAAGCCATTCTGGCAGATCCCAATGACCGCGCTGTTTTACAAACCCTCACACGTGCCTATTCAGATGCCGGTTTGACCAGCGGCGCGCTCGAAACAGCCCGCCTGGTTTTGAACCTTGCTCCGGCTGATATTGATAATTTGATCTGGTTTGCCGAACAGGCATTGAGCCTTCATTCACCCCTCGAAGCTCTGGACGCCTTGCAAAGGGCAGTCGAACTGCGCCCACAGGAGCGTGGGCTCTATACTCTTCTGGCGAAATCCCAGATGCGCGCCGGTCAGCGCCAGGAAGCTTTGGCAACATTTGAGCGCATTTCCAGCGCTCCCAACACCGGTCTTGCCGATTTGCTGGAGGCAGCCAGCGGCTTGCTGGAATTCAACGAACCTGGTAGAGCGATTGCCTGCCTGGAACGTGCCCGCAGCGAACTTTCCGGTTTGGCAGCCGGTGTGTCTCCCAGTAATGCTGAAATGCTGGCATTGATGACCGCTCTCGCTAAAGCATACCAGAGGGTGGGTAATCCGCAAGCAGCCCTGGATGCTGTTGAACAGGCGATGGTGGTGATGCCGGAAGCCAGCGCAGACATGTATAAACTTAAAGCAGATATTTACCTCATGCTCAACCGCGATCAGGCTGCCCTGGCGTGTCTGGAACAGGCGATAGCCCTGCATCCACAGGACAGCCAGGCACACCTGGACGCGATGGCATTTCTGCATCGCGAAGGAAACCTGACCGCGGCTTTAGAACATGCCCGCAATTTAACCGAGAGTCCGGCACTCTACCGCCTTCCAGCCGCTGAGTTTGCCCGTATGATGCTGGATAATGGGTTGGTGCGCTTGCTGATCGGTAATCCGCACCAGGAAGCCGAGAAAAACCCGCTTCAGGCATTGGCATTGCTGTGTCTGGCAGGCGAATTGGATTTGGAAGATGGTAATCCAGATGCCGCTGAGAATAAAATAGAAGCCATGCGTGTGATCGTTTCCGAGAATAAACTAGAAATTCCTGCCGCACTGCAGATGCGCAAGGCGGCGTTGGAAGCCCGCCTTGCCATGAACCAAAAGGATATGAAAGCTGCCAGGCAATGGATACAGATGGCAGATGAAGCGGCTTCGAAGCAGGAATCACTCAGCCTATCCCATAAAATGGCACTGGCAGAAGCCGCCCTTGAATTGGGAGACTGGCGTAAAGCCATCCCCTTGTTAACCCAGGCTGCTGATAGTGAGCCAGCCGCACCGCTGCCTTCCCTGAACCTGGCACGTGCACTCACGTTACAGGCGGAGACCCAACGCTTGTATCAAGGTATTCATGTCCGCAGTCATGCTCCCGGGGATGCTGCGCTTTCCAAAGAAAACTTCCATATCTTCGATGCTGCCATCCGCAAAGCTGCTCAGGCGGTGTTGTCTGGCAAGAGCGGCACACCGCAGCGTCTGGAATGGAAATCGGTACCGCAATCCATCCAGCGATGGTGGGTGCGTGGTAAGGCTGCCTTCGATGCCAATCCTTCTCAGGATACCTTGCTTGCCCTCTCCCGTCTGCCTGCCAATCCCGAAGACACCAGCGCAGCCGTCGCTGCTCTGGGAAGAGCTGGAAACCTCTCGCTTGCCGCTCAGATGGGGCGGGATTACCCCTATGACCCGCAGGTGCAGTCCCAGCTTGCCCTGGCGTTATTGGAAAAATCGCCCAATGAAGCGCTGGAAGTAGCGATCAAGGCGGTTGAAAGCCAGCTTGTTAATGGCGCCACACCACAGCTCTATGCCCTGGTTGCCCTGGCGGCTCAGCGCGTGGATGATAGCGAGACCAGCATAGAAGCCATCCAAAAAGCACTGGAAGACTGGCAGGATGAAGCTGGCTGGCATGATTGGGCTGCCCAGCGATTCCTTGAACAGAACAATGCCCTCTCAGCCGCTATGCATTTAGGAAAAGCCGCTAATCTGGAGCCGCATCATATCGAACACTTTATGGGATTGGGAAAGATTTTCATGGAACAAAATCAGCCTTCTCAGGCAGTCCGTTCACTGGAAGAGGCTGTTGTCCTTGATGCAAAGCGCCAGGATGCCTGGCTGCTGTTGGCAAAGGCGCAGATGGCTTGTGCTGATTTCATTCAGGCTGCCACCTCTGCCGATACAGCCATCCATCTGAAGCCAGATGACCTCGATGCAGTCCTGATCCGTTCTGAGATTGCGCTCAAAGCCGGTGAACCGATGGTTGCCTATAAACAAGCCAAGAGTGCACTGCACATGAACCAGAAGAATGCCCAAGTCTTCCGTATCTTAAGCAAATCTCTGGTTGCGCTCAAACAGCCTGATAAAGCTATGCGTGCCCTGGAAAAAGCCGCTGAATTAGCCAATGAACAGGATGTTCAAGACGTCCTCCCCCTGCAAATAGAACGCATCCAGTTGATCCGCCAGACTCAGGGTGATCAGGCGGCTCTGCCACAGCTCGTCTCGCTGGTAGAGAAAAACCCCGAGGATGCTCAATTGCTCGCCTATTATGCTGAAGTTCTGTCCGCCGTCGAGCAGTTTGAACCTGCTCTGCAAGCTGCCCAGATGGCTTTACAGTACGCCGAAGCTGGTAATCAAGATAATCAAGGAAATAAGAGTGCGCTAACGGATGCCCAGCAAGCTGAACTACATGCTATGGCTGGACGGTTGCTGCGCCGCAAGGGACAGCTTGACCAGGCGCTGCATCACTTCGTTGAAGCCATGCACCTCAACCCGCAGCAAATCGAAATCTATTTGGATTTGGGAATGACTTATCAGGAGCGCCGCCAGCACAGCGAAGCCTTACAGATTTATCGCAATGCGATGCAGATTGCGCCCGAAGACGCCCGCCCTTATTACAACACGGCGCTGGCGCTTAAGGAAAGCAAAGATTATACAGGAGCCGAGCGCATGCTGCAGAAGGCAGCCCGCCTCGCCCCGGATGATGTTCGCATTCAGCGCCTCCTGGGTTCCATTGTCGCAGTCAACTTGGTTCACGGTAGTTAAACGAGGATTGTTATGCCATCGTTAGAAAATTCACCCAAAGGACAGACATCCGCAGCGCTTAACCGCAATCAATTTATTGCGTTATTACAAGCGGCATTGAATGCCCGCCAGGCGCGTTTTGCCCGCCAGGCAGCCGCTCAATGGCTGCAAATTTACTCTGGTGACCTGCACGTTCAATTGCTTTCTGCCCAGGCAATCTTGCAAGATGAGAATGCGGCTGCCCTGGTACAGGATGCGCTTACGATGCTCGAAACCCTTTGCCTGAAAGACCCGGAGTTTGCCGAAGCGCATAGCCTGCTCTTTCATGCTTACCGTGTCACCGACAGTCCTAAACTGGGGATTGCGCGTGGCAATTATCTGGCGCTGACCGGAAAGACTCTCACAGTGCCGAACGCGGGCAACATGAATGGACATCCTGTTCAAGAACAGTCTGTTCACGAACAGGATGTTCACGAGATAAGGATTCAGGAATGGGGACAGGCTCTCTGGGAGGCTCGCCAGTATATTCACCAGGAAGACTTCGCGCGCGCCGATGGACGTCTGCGCCAGGCTTTTGGCGAAGAACTTCGCACTCATACGGAAGAAATGAAAGGTTTGGCACCCTTGGTCGCCCTGACGCAGATCGAGAATACCTATTTTCAAGGCTTGAAGCAAGCGGATGGGGATCGCGTCGCCCTGCGTTCGTTGGCTGAATTGTATTCCCAACAGTGGCAGGACTGCTTGCCGTTCGTTCTTATCTACGCAGATTCGCTCATGGATGGGGGTGAATCGGATCGGGCTGTCGCCTTGCTGCACCAGGCAGCCGCCCAGGATATCGGCGGTCAGGTTGCCGCTCGCTTATGGGGTGCTCAACACCCTTATCGTTCCCTCTGGTACGATGCTGTTTCGGCGCAGTTGGATATTGCCGTGCCGGCTTCTGTGGC
>JBAXBF010000246.1:0-5091 GCA_037142095.1 Chloroflexota bacterium | reverse complement strand
GGGGCGAAGCATCCATCTGGGGTTCGATGCTTATTCAAGTGTGTGGAACGGATGCTTTGCACTTACTCTGCAATCGGGATAATCTGTCCTTCCCGCCGTGCAATCGTTAAGAGAGGACTGCCATCTTCAGTCTCATATTGGTGTAATCCAACCGGAATTGGTTCAATGCGATTATCTGTATCAGCCGCAACATGCCAAAGGAGATTGATATCTTCCCGTCTGCGTAGCCCATCAAATTGCGGTGAGATGACTAAGAGATCTATATCGCTCCATTGGTGAGCATGCCCAGTTGCTTGTGAACCAAAGATCACACCAAACCGAACCTGGATTCCTTTTTGTTTGAGAACATTCAGATAACGTGAGACGCTCGTTACAATTGATTGATCAACCATTGATAAAAATCCTCCGCACGTGCAAGTATCTCTTTTGCGTTTTGCAAAGCTGGTACAGGAGTAAGATCATCTGGATAACGTCCCTCCAAGTTATAGTTATTGAGTTCTTCAAGAAAATACTTTTGTTCCGATATTAAGGAGAGATTGGCTAATTCTGCCAGGCGAACCAAATTATGAATCCTGGGAGGCACGTCCTGAATCGTCTTACAAACATGAGCCTTCAGTATCTTCTCTAAAGCCAGATGCAGGAAAAACATTCCATGGCGAATATGATTACCCGCGATTAAATCGCGAGCGACTTCCAAATCCTCTAAAGACCCATCCTTCCAATATTTGATTTGCTTGGCAAGATTAAAATCTAATGGCATGAATGTTATCCTACCATCGATTTTACTACCAATTAATGAAAAGTACATTAATAAAATGATATTTGAAGAACAAACCGTTGGGGGACGCAAAGACGCAAAGAAGAAGGTGATGAATCACCTTACTACGAAGGTTTTCGCACCTTGTGCGCTATCTGTGCGCCACCTTGTGGATTGATTTTTCTTCTTACATTATCCCAACTTTATTTAGACTCTCCCGACAGAGTGAGCATACGCAATTGCACTTCGGCAGATAGCCACATGCCGGCATCATTCAAGCGCAATACAAACGGTTTAACTTTATCTATTAACCCTTGCGACTTAGCTTCCAGGATAATTTTCAATGTCCCCCAAACTTTTAAACCCGCCGCCTGTGCGGTACGGCGGGCAAGCATATCATCCAGTAATACGATGAATTCTGGATTTTCCAGGACAAGCGACATGGCAGCAATTTCACCTGCGCCTAAATCCAAAGCCAGCCATTCTGAGGGCATAGATTTCGGATTGATCATTCGCAACCAATCAAAATCAGATGGAATGGGAACATTGTATCCCTTCTTTTTTCCAGCTAATAACTCATCGTTTACCGCTGAAGGTATCCAAATTTCATCAAAAAGAATGGGAAGCCAATCGATCGCTTCTATTCGATACAGATAAAGCAAAGGGGAAGTATTACTGATGACTTTGGGCTTGTTCATTTTCTAAGTCTTCAAGTTCAGCAGCAAGTGGAAACACTTTATAACGGTTCAAGGATAGTAAAAATTCAACCCGCGGCATTCCTGCGAGTTCAGCAGCACGCCCAGAAGACAGCCGTCCCATTTCGTAGAGCTTGACAGCCGCCAGCATACGCATCTCACGTCCAAAAGTTATCGCATCTGTTTTTTCTGCTAATAAGACCTTATCGGGTATCTCAATGGTGATTTGTTGGAAAGCCATTTTTTCTCCTTTAAGTTGAATAACAGCTATACATCCATTATACCATTGGCAGACGCAGAAAATGACGTTATGGAAAATATTTTCTTAGTGAATAATGCAGTCGTAGGGGCACAGGGAAAACATCCAACCAACACGGACAATCGACCAAACCCTGTGCCCGAATCTTGGCACGCAAAGACAAAAAGAAGAAGGCTTTCTTTATGGCTTTGCGGCTTGGCGTGCCGAATATCTTCATGCCAAGACATACCAACGGATTATTCGTTGAGTTTTTCGTCTTTACCCGGCAGCCAATTCACCAAAGCCTGGGCTAACATATAAGGATCAATGGGTTTGGCAACATAATCATTCATCCCCGCTTGTATACAGCGTTCCCGGTCTTCCTGCATGGCGCTGGCAGTCATGGCAATAATCGGAATTTCGTGATCGAGGACTTTCGATTGGGGAGCGCGGATATGCTGGGTGGCTTCCAGCCCGTCCATCTCCGGCATCTGCATATCCATCAGCACCAAGTCGTAAGGCAGAGTCTCAAGGGCACGCAGCGCCTCCAGCCCATTGGCAACCGCATCCGCCCGCAGCCCCAGTTTCTTGAGGATACCCAGCGCCACCTGTTGGTTGATGATATTATCCTCCACCAGCAGAATGCGCTTTTTAAGATCAAGCTTCAGGGATGCGATTTCAGCGACGCTTTTGTAAGGTGTTATGGTGCGCCTTTCGTTGCGAATTTTCAAACGCAGCGTGAACCAGAATTCGGAGCCCTCACCCACCTCACTCTCCACCCCAATTTCGCCGCCCATCAATTCCGCCAACTGCTTTGAGATCGCCAAGCCCAAACCCGTCCCGCCATAGTGGCGGGTAATCGATGAATCCGCCTGGCTGAACTTGTTGAATAACAAACCAATCTGATCCGGTTGTATACCGATGCCAGTATCGCGCACCGCGAAGCGCAGTTGCACTTCATCCTGCGTTTCCTCTAATTTTGTAACCAGCATGCTTACTTCCCCGCTTCGGGTGAATTTAATGGCGTTGCCCACCAGGTTGGTCAGAATCTGGCGTATTCTGCCTGGATCGCCCTGCAATAAGACGAGCACATGCGGGTCAACGGCACACACCAGTTCCAGTCCTTTCTCGTGGGCGCGGATAGCCGTCATGGCGATGAAATCATCCAGGAGACGCAGCAAGTCGAAATCCAACATCTCCAACTCCAGCTTACCGGCTTCAATTTTCGAAAAGTCGAGGATATCATTAATCAAGATCAAGAGCGACTCACCGCTGACGCGGATCATTTCGGCATAATGCTGCTGCACTTCGTTCAAATCGGTGTCCAGGAGCAAACCGGTGATGCCGATCACGCCGTTCATGGGGGTGCGAATTTCGTGGCTCATGTTTGCCAGGAACTCGCTCTTTACCTGTGACGCCTTTTCCGCTTTTATCGCCATCTGCTCGGCGAACTCCGTCTGCTTTACCAAATCAACGTTGATGAGGCGCAATACTTCGTCCGCCTGCTTGCGTTCGTTGATGTTATGCCCGATTCCCACCAAGCCAATCACCTTCCCATCCGCGTCATGCAGAGGTATTTTAGTAGTCAAGAGCCAATGCGGCTTGCCCTCAGAATCGGTTATACATTCTTCAATATTAAATATGGGTTGGTCGTTATTGATCACCAGATCATCCGTTGCCATAAAGGAAGCCGCCGTATCTGCGTCATATATCTCGGCATCCGTCTTTCCCAGGGCTTCCATTTCATCCTTAATTCCCATCAGAGCCATATCCGCCTGATTAGTAAGGATTTTACGTTTATCGATATCCATCGCATAGATCGTGTCCGGGATGTTATCAATCAGGGTGCGCAATAAGTTACGCTCTTGCACCAGCGCGGCTTCAGAGCGCAGGCGGATCAAGGTATTGCCGATTTGGGCGGTGAGCGTCTCGATGGTTATTCGGACAAGCTCAGGTATCCGATGATGGGTGTGCGAAGCCAGATTCACGACAGCCAGCAGCTCTCCATTGTGCAGGACGGGAAGAATGGCAGCCGCGTACAGCCCTTCCTGCTGGTCCACCACGCTTGATGGTGGGCGGACGGCATCATAATCAACATACAATATCTCCCCTTCCCGCACCAGGCGCACCTGCGGTGAACCGGCTGAAAAGTGGGCGTTTTCCTCCACAAATGGCTGAGATAGTCCGCTGTGAACGACAAGGTCAAGCTCGCCGCTGAGCGCATCCACCAGATAAACCCCTCCACAATCCACGCTCTCTAATTGGATTAAGCTATTCAGGAAAAAAGTCAAGGCATGCTGCAAGTCATCGCTGGTGTTCAACGCCAGGCTCAGCTCATATTGGACGCGCAGAACTTCTTCCACGCGTTTACGTTCCGTGATATCGCGCAGGATGCCTTCATGGAAGATCACCTCTCCCTGCTCATCCAGAACATGTTGGGCATGTTCTTCCACCCATATTCCAGAGCCATCCTTACGGCGCATATAGACAATATCGATCACCCCCTGACCTCTATTTTTCCGGTCTTCGGGTGAGAAATACAGCGTCTGCATGATATCCAATGACAGCATCTCTTCCTGGCTTTGATAGCCAAACATCTGCACCATCTCAGGATTGACACTGACGAATTTTCCATCCGGGGTACTGCGGTACACACCGTCACCCATGCCGTTGAACAAAGCGTAATAACGTTTTTCGGATTCACGCAGGGCTTGTTCTGTCTGCATGCGCTCGGTGATGTCATTCAGGGTAATGTGGCATTTAGTCGAGCTGCGCTCTCCCTCCTGCACCAGATTGGCTTCCATGTTTACCCGAAAGGGAGTGCCGTCATTTTTCATCAGGCGGATTTCGCATGCCTGCGTTGTGCCGCTGGTATAGAGCGTCTGGCGGAGCTGAGAATACTTATCCTTGTCCGCGGGCAGGATGAATTTCGCCAACAGCCGCTCGACCAGGCGGCTATTTACCTCCCCCAACATGGTTGCAGCCTTGTAATTGGCTTCCAGGATAATTCCTGCCTCGTTGAGCGTCAGGTATCCAACCGGGGCAAAATTATAGAGGTTACTATAGCGGACATGCGATATCTCCAGTTCTGTTCGCGCCTGGCGGAGTTCTTCGTTCTGCGTCTGCAGTTCGAGCTGGTGTATCTGCAGATCATGAACCAACCTTTGCAGATCTTTCTCTGATTGGGAAGAAGTCTCGTTGGGATTATGCTGGCGAAGCTCGCCAGTCTGGCTTGGAGCAGAAAGGTCGGAAACTTTTTTCATAAATCATTCCTTCGGAAGGTAATACAGCACGAACCTGTGCGCCAGCGGCATCCCGCTGAACGGGCGCTAACGCAGCACTCCCTAGAAATGATAATCCTATAAAATATCCATCGCGCACCCTGTGCGCGGCACCCTGTG
>JBAXBF010000245.1:0-5110 GCA_037142095.1 Chloroflexota bacterium | reverse complement strand
GCCCGCATCACCGCCCGTACCGCCTTTGCAAAAGATGTCCTTTACCGCCGTTGGAGCAGCAACCATGGCGGTGTGTATGTCGCCATCACGGCTGAGACCCAACCCAACCCCTATTTGAAAGATGTCCCCGGGCGCGATATTACTGCTACAAACGGAACAGTATATACGCTGATCAACCCTGCTTATATGACCCGCGAGGTGTTTGAACTGCAAGAAGCAGATATAGGTGTGCTTGGGCACATTACCAGTCTCAACCCGATCCGTCCGCAAAATGCCGCTGATCCCTGGGAGACGGCGGCTTTGCAGGCATTTGAAAACGGAACGAAAGAAGTCAGCAGCGTGGAAACGTTGAATGGCCAATCCTTTATGCGTCTGATGCGCCCGTTGTTCGTTGAGGAGAGATGTCTGACGTGCCATGCCAAACAGAATTACACGCTTGGACAGGTGCGCGGCGGAATAAGTGAGTCGGTGCCATTAACCCCGCTGCGCACCGCAGGTGAATCTGATATTCAAAACCAGGTGATCGGGCATATCGTTATTTGGCTCGCGGGAATAATAGGCATGCTGGTTGCCTTCAGTGCCCTTAACCGTAGTCTTTCACGCCAGAAGCAAGTCGAAGACAAACTGGTCGAGATGAGTATGCGCGATGGTCTGACGGGTCTGTTCAACCGGGCTTATTTTGAAGAGTTTTTCCGGTATGCCGATGATTTGAAAACCAAACCGATCACCTTGCTGGTTGCCGATATCGACGGATTGAAATATGTCAACGATGTCCACGGGCATAAAGCGGGAGATGATCTCATCCAACGGGCGGCAGATATGCTTCAAGGCGCATTCAGGACAGAAGATATTGTAGCCCGCATTGGCGGTGATGAGTTCGTCGTCGTGCTTACTGGCGTTGATGAGGCGCGTGCTGAAGAGATGTTAGCCCGTTTGTGTGAATACCAAGCTGAAAACAACACCAATCATGCGGATATACCGTTGGTTCTTTCAACCGGGATGGCGACTACCGCCCAGGGCGGTTCCCTGGAGGCTACTTTTAAACTTGCTGACCAGCGTATGTATGCCGAAAAGAAACAGAGAAAAGCGAAATCGTAGGGTTGCTCTGCCAGGCGCAGAGTCATCCATTTGGCATGTGAGGGTAGGTAGATGGTTTTTACACAAACGCCTAGTTGATTTTGCTTTTTTAAAATGATACAATGGATTCAACAGTGATTAATGGCGATCATTAACTTATAGGGAAAACCATGAGCCTGCTGTATAAAATTCCATTGGTACTCGAACCACAAATTGAAGGCGGGTTTATTGTAACCTGTCCGTTCCTGCCTGAACTTATCACCGAAGGCGATACCGCCCAGGAAGCCATTTTTAATGCCAATGAAGCGCTATTAGAGGTGGTTGAGACCTATAAAGACACGAAATGCCGCCTGCCATCTGCCCTACAGCCTTCTCAAGCGGATGCGCCCATCTGGGTGGAAACGGTATTAACCGTGCCATAACTACTCACCCAAAAGGCTCTCATTTTCTTGCATAATTCCCATCTTGTGATATACTTGTACGGCTAAATCTAATCCCACACGTTTCCCTGATCTGCGCGGGGCGTGCCAGACGCGAGTCTGGTGCCGGGCAGGAACGAAGGGGACGGAGGAAATAACGCAAAAGGAGAATATTTTATAATGTCAGTCATTTCCATGAAACTGCTTCTGGAAAGCGGGGTTCACTTTGGGCATCGCACGCACAAGTGGCACCCGAGAATGAAGCCCTATATCTTTACCGAACGCAATAAGATCCATATCCTGGACCTGCAAAAAACCGCCAAAGCTGTCGAAGAGACCTATGCTTTGGTACGCGATACAGTCGCCGGTGGCGGCGTGATGCTCTTTGTCGGCACGAAGCGCCAGGCGCAGGACACGATTCAGAGCGAATCCGTGCGCTCCAATATGCCTTATGTCGTCAACCGCTGGCTGGGCGGCATGCTTACCAACTGGAAAACGATGCAAGCTCGTATCCGTGAACTGGAACGTATGGAACGCATGCGCGACAACGGCGAGATGGACCGCCTGACCAAGAAAGAAGGTCTGTTAATCACGCGTGAGATCGAACGCCTGGATACAATGCTGGGCGGCATCCGTAATATGATCAAACTTCCTGACTTGATGTTCGTGGTGGACGTGAACCGCGAAGAAACCGCCATCCATGAAGCCAACCTCCTCGGTATTCCTGTGATCGGGATGGTGGATACCAACTGCGACCCGACCAATGTCGACCTCGTCATCCCATCCAATGATGATGCCATCCGCGCCATTAAACTGATCGTAGGCAAGATGGCTGATGCCTGCCTTGAAGGTCAGATGTTACGCTCTGATAAGGGCGGGGACTTCGAGGAAAAAGAACTGGCAGCCCGCCGCCAGGCAGCCCTGTCTCTTGAAGAAGCTGACCTGAGCGATGAGGAACTGCTGGGCGAATCTACCCTGCGCAAGTTAGGCGCCATGGGCAAACTCGATGAAGAGCTTGTAGAAGGAGCATAGGAGAGAAGAAGAATGGTAATTACAACAGAGCAGGTGAAACAATTGCGCGAAGCGACCGGCGTCGGAATTCTGGAATGTCAGAAGGCGCTTAAGGAAGCGGATGGCGATTATAAGAAGGCTGTGGATGTGCTGCGCGAGAAAGGCTTGGCAAAGGCTGCCAAGCGTGCTGACCGGGTTGCCTCGGACGGTATCGTAGAATTATACTCGCACGGCGGCGGACGGGTCGGCGTGATGGTCGAAGTGAACTGCGAGACCGATTTCGTTGCCCGTTCCGAGTCTTTCCGCACCTTTGCGCATGAAGTAGCCTTACAGATTGCGGCTTCGGCGCCGAAATACGTCAAAGAAGAGGATATTCCCGCCAGCGAACTGGAACACGAAGTCGAGATTGCCCGTGCCCAGGCGCGTACCGAGGGAAAACCCGAAGCCATGATCGAAAAAATCGCTGCCGGGCGGGTGGATAAATTCAAAAATGAAGTCTGCCTGCTGCGCCAACCTTATATCCGCGACGAACAGACAACCATCGAAAAGATGCTGATGGAGAAAGTAGCCGCTATGGGCGAAAATTTGCTCATCCGCCGCTTTGTCCGCTGGGAACTAGGCGAGGGTACCTCAGAAGAATAATCAATAATAAAAGCCAACCAAAAGGTTGGCTTTTATTTTATCTGCCGGAAAATCAGGAGGTTAGTTATGGGAAAATCCATTAAGTACAAGCGTGTTTTACTCAAGTTGAGCGGTGAGGCGTTATTGGGCGATAGTAGTTTTGGGATTGACGTAAAACAGGCAGAAGAATTGGCGGAACGGGTGAAGGCTGTACGCGACATGGGCATCGAGGTCGCTCTGGTCATCGGGGCGGGAAATATCTGGCGCGGCAAGGAAGGTCTGGCACGCGGTATGGACCGCGCCACGGCGGATTACATGGGCATGATGGGCACCGTGATAAATGCCTTGGCATTGATGGATGCGATGGAACGCAGCGGGATGGTAGTACGCGTCCAGTCACCGATGGAAATGCGCCAGGTGGCGGAGCCTTATATCCGGCGGCGTGCCCTGCGTCACCTCGAGAAGGGGCGGGTGGTGATCTTCGCCGGAGGCACCGGCAACCCATTTTTTACCACCGACACGGCAGCAGCGCTGCGCGCCATCGAGATCGGCGCAAATGTGCTCATCAAAGCCACCAAGGTGGACGGCGTGTATGACTCGGACCCGAAGCGCAACCCCAACGCAGTCAAATTTGACCATATCACCTATATGGAAGCCCTGAACCGCCGCCTGGAAGTGATGGATAACACCGCCATCTCCCTGTGCATGGATAACCGCATGCCGATTCTAGTTTTGAATCTATGGAAAAATGAAGATCTGCGTCTGGCACTCCATGGAGAAGCGGTCGGTACGCTGGTCAGCAGTGAAAAACCGAAGGCTAAATAATCACCAGCCGCTGGCGGTAAAAACTTTTTGCAGCAGCGGCTGTGCTTCTGCGGCGGTCATGCGCCGTGAGCGGGCAAAGTCGATAAAGATAATCGGAACCAGCTCGGTGCTGATGTAGCGATTGTCATAAAAGACGTGCTGGTCAATGAATGCCTGGCGAGTATCTTCGCTCAGGTTATATTGGTCAAAAAACAGATTCCCCAAGCCGTAGTGAATGAAACTTTCATTGGCGGTTTTTTCATCTTTATAAAATTCCATCGCCTGGGGTTGGTGCGCTTGGCTGCCGCTGACGATGACTGCCCCGGCTTGCGCCATGCCGCGGAAGTCCTTGATCTGGTCGGGCTGGGCTTCGTAGACGTAATATTCCACATGCTGAAAAGTAGCCACCGGTAAGACGCTTTCTGTACGTAAGCGGCTGATTTCCTTGTGCATATAGTCAAAATCACAGATGACCGCACCGGGGTTGGTATCGCTGGCAGTAGCATAAGGCGCTCCTTTGGCGTTACAACCGATGAACGCAAGCCGGTTGCCATGATCCTGCACGCTGATGGGTTTGCGCCCCTCCTGCAGGTTCGCCCCGCCGCCATATACGAGCCATTTGTGCTGCTGGTAAAGATCAAGTGTGTAAAGCATAGCTTCCTGTGACCAGTCAGCGAAGTGATCACCGCTCATCTCGACTATATCGGTACCCACAAATTCCAGAAGTTCGATATATTTTGAGGCACTGCAGAACGTCATACTCTCCGTATTGGGATCGGGTGCTGGGCAGTCCTTACTGAAGGCGACTTCGTTACTGATATGGGTCAGATCAGCACCGGATAGCAGCCCGCCAATGTCCTGAGCAGGATAGGTGATTCCCTGGCTTTCCATAGTAGCGGCAGTAGCACGCACCAGGGCGGTAACGCCGGTCATCGCAAGCACGGTCATGCGTCTGGGGTCGCGGTTGAGGGGTAACAAGGCGTCTCCAGCTTTTTCTCCATAGACGGAGGCTACCAATTCAGCGGCGCGGGGGTTCCCTTCCAATGATAACGGCGCGCTGAGCGCATATTGCTGCAGATTAAAGTCTTTATGGATGGGCGAGATGCCGTCCACCTGCAAGACTTTCCAGCGCGGCGATAATTTTTCAAAGGGGATGATTGCCCAGGATGGACGCTGGC
>JBAXBF010000244.1:0-5132 GCA_037142095.1 Chloroflexota bacterium | reverse complement strand
GACTTTGGATCCGTATATTCTGGTTCGAATCCGGATGCCCCAGCTAATTATTTAAACGGCGCTGCTTTCTTTTTTATCAGCACGATTGGCTGGGAGTATCTTGTGCAGGGCAGAGGACTTTTTTTCCTTTACTCACCAGATGCCAGCCGCCGCAAATTTCACACTTGACAATTTCAAATACTTTTTCGGGCACACTGGATAAATGGATAGGCGTGTGATTGACCACACAATCTATAATTTCTGCCAGTTCGCTGTCGGTGTTGTGTTCGACGATGTCCGCATTACCAATATGCTGTACCACTGGAAAACACCAGCATCTTTCTTCGCTATGGGCATGTACATTGTTAAACATAATCCACCTTCCTTTATTATCGATGGTTAAACAATATATAATAAGGATGCATATTTGATGCCAATCATGTTTTATTACTGGATCAAGATAGATTAGGGAAAGGTGAGTAAATCCAGTTGAAATAAAAATTTAAGGGTTGGATATGCTATAATTTCTAGCCGGATTTTATCTGAGGACGACTTGTAAATTATGGATTTACTTTCTGGGTTAAATATAGAACAGCAGCAAGCGGTAACAGCGGGAACTGGTGCAGTGTTGGTGCTGGCAGGTCCCGGTTCAGGGAAGACCCGTGTTCTAACACACCGCATTGCTTACTTGATCAGTGAAATGGGAGTCAATCCATATCACATTCTGGCGGTAACTTTTACAAATAAAGCCGCTCAAGAAATGCAGCACCGCGTCGAATCGATGTTGGGTGGTAAGACGCGCGGTTTGATGCTTGGCACGTTTCACGCCTTTTGCGCTCGTTTATGCCGCGTGGAAGCCGAACATCTTCCGGTGGACTCAAATTTTGTGATTTTTGATGCGGATGACCAGGTAAATCTGGTTAAAAGAGCGATTAAAGATCTCAATGTGGATGAAAAACGTTACCGCCCACAAGGAGTTCATGCCGTAATTTCACGGGCTAAGAACGATCTCATCACTGCGGATGATTTCCCAACCCAGGATTTTTATACGAAGACGGTACAGCATGTTTACCAGCGTTACCAACAATTGCTGTTAACCAGCAACGCCGTGGATTTCGATGACCTTTTACTTTATACTACCCGACTTTTCAGGGATAATCCGGAAGTGTGCCAAAAACACGCTCGCCGTTATGAATATGTACTTGTAGATGAATTTCAAGATACCAATATTGTCCAGTACGAATTACTCAAGTATCTTGCTTCGTTTCATGAAAATGTCTTTGTGGTTGGAGATGCTGACCAATCCATTTATCGCTGGCGGGGAGCTGATTACCGCAATGAGATGCGTTTTCGCCAGGATTTTCCTTCGGCTCAGGTGGTTATTCTGGAACAGAATTATCGTTCTACTCAAAACATCCTCAATTTAGCGATGGCGGTGATTGACCGGAATGTTAATCGTACGCGCAAAAGGCTTTTCACGGAGCGTGGAGAAGGAGGCAAAGCATCTTTTTATATGGCTGCTGATGATATGGAAGAAGCCAACTATGTCATCGAAACAATTGCCCTGTTGATTCTGAACAAGCAGGCGAAGCCAGGTGATTTTGCTGTTATGTACCGCACGAATGCGCAGTCCCGCGTAATCGAAGAAGCCTTTGTGCGGGCTGGTTTGCCGTATAAAGTGGTAGGCGCCCAGCGCTTCTACGGCCGGCGTGAGGTAAAAGACATGATTGCTTACCTGCGTACGGTTCATAATCCCAAGGATGAAGTGAGTTTAATGCGGGTGATCAATACACCGCCGCGCCGGATTGGTACCAAGGGTATCGAAGTTCTCCGTACCGAATCTCAGAAAAGGGGTGTCAGTTTTGGAGAATACCTGTTAGGAACTGATTTTTCACAGGATGTCCAAATTGGTACGTTTGGCGTTCCGGCGGCGCGTGCCTTGTTCAGTTTTCAGCAAATGCTAAACGGTTGGCTACAATTAGCACCAACTAATGATCCATTGCAGTTATTAGACCGTATCCTAGAAGATACGCAGTATAAAAACTATATTGATGACGGAACTGACGAAGGCACTGACCGGTGGGAAAATGTGATGGAATTGCGCCGGCTGGTGACCGATAATCGCGAAGCCGGATTGACAGCGATCTTAGAGCAGATCGCATTGGTGTCCGATCAGGACACGCTGACTGCTGGAGACAGCGTACCGACATTACTTACGATGCATGCGGCGAAGGGATTGGAATTTTCCAGTGTTTTTATTGTCGGGCTGAATGACGGCACTTTACCTCATTCCCGCTCTTTTGATGATGTGGAGCAGATGATGGAGGAGCGGCGTTTACTTTATGTTGGGATAACCCGCGCCATGAATCGTCTTTATCTATCGCATACTCGTTACAGTAATGCACGTGGTTTTGCGGATTATGCCGAGCCTTCGCGTTTTCTGGAAGACATCCCCAATACGATGTTAGAAAACTTTTCATTGAAACCTAAAAAGCAAACAACCAGTGTTCCAGTTTCACATACGGCTCAAAAAAGTCCTCCCGTAAGTTATGATTTTACAAAGAAGCCTGTTAATCCGCCGCGGCGCGTGATAGAAAAACAATACCAGACAGGGCAGCATGTCATCCATCCCATGTGGGGGGAGGGGTTAGTGCTTAACAGTGTGATAGAAGATAATGAAGAAATCTTGGACATCTTTTTTGAAGACAAAGGTATGAAGCGTGTGATTGCATCGTTGGCAAAGTTGAAGGTGAAGATATAACACATTCCCTGAAAATTGTTGTATAATCGCCTCATGCCTATTCTTGCTCCTCAATCTATGGAGTTTATCAGCCGCAGTGCAGAGCAAACCCGCCGCATGGGTATGAGGTTAGGAGGTCTGCTGAGACCTGGCGATGTGGTGGGTTTGAGCGGTGACTTGGGTGCTGGCAAAACGACGCTTGTCCAGGGTCTTGCGAGTGGCTGGGGTTCGTTAGATACGGTTACCAGCCCGACATTTGTTCTGGTAAATATGTACCGTCGCCCGGCAAGACCAGAACGGACTCCGGCAGCCGCAAGTCTCCTTTATCATCTGGATGCCTACCGGCTGGCAGGCACTCCTGAGCAGGTACAGGCGCAGATGATTGATCTGGACATGGAAACGATGCTCGCGACTGGCGTGCTGGTTGTCGAGTGGGCGGAGCGCGTCCAGGAAGTGCTTCCCTCTGGAAAACTATCGGTAACCATGAAATGGGTAGATGAGAATCAACGCGACCTGATGTTCACTGCGGAAGGCGTTCGTTATGAACGTCTCCTCTCATCCTTGAAGAAGCAAACATACGGATAAGCATAATGTTACTAGCGTTGGATACTTCTTCTCGTTGGATGGGTGTGGCATTGTACGATGGAGCACAGGTGCTTTTTGAGACGGTCTGGCACTCACCCAATTACCACACCTCCCAGTTGGCACCGGTTGTCTCGCAGGCATTAGAGCATGTTGGTGCGCTGGTGTCCGATTTACAAGCGGTTGGGGTTGCATTGGGTCCGGGTGGGTTCACTGGTTTGCGGGTTGGGCTTGCTCTGGCGAAAGGAATTGTACTTGCAGGGCACCTGCCCTTGATCGGCATTCCCAGTTTGGAAGGATTAGTAGCGGCGCAGGTAGCAATAGACAATTCACATAATCCTGAATGTATTGTTGCGGTTCTGCAAGCGGGCCGGGAACGCCTGGCGGTAGGCTGGTATCATCTACAGAATAATAGGTATGTTTTGAAAGGGGATTATGAGATCCTTTTGATGAGCGCTCTTGCCGAACGGGTTATTCAATATTCTCAATCTATTCTTGTCTGCGGTGAACTTAACGATCATGATCGCCGCATATTAGCAGAACGAATAAAATCACCCCTTATCGCCTCGACAACAGTCGGTTCGAAAAACGTCGTTTCAACAGCAGATGATCTCCCAAGACGCGATGTTTTGATTTCTTCTCCAGCACATTCACTGCGCAGACCTGCTTATCTGGCAGAATTAGCCTGGAAGCGTTGGCAGTCGAGAGATATGGATGATCCGGCAACCCTGGTGCCGATTTATTTACATTAGACTATGATTCGTATCCGTCCACTGCAGGAAGAAGACATTCCTGATGTACAGGCGATTGATGCAGTTTCTTTTTCTCTTCCCTGGCCGAAGGAATCATTTGAAATGGAACTACGAAATCCGGTTTCCTTGTGTCGTGTGGGAGAGGTGTGTGATCCTGACGGGGACTGGCATATTGTAGGAATGATGATCACGTGGATTATTGTGGATGAGGCTCACATTGCTACGATTGCCGTTCATCCTGATTACCGCCAACAGGGAATTGCTCGTCTTTTATTGGCGTCAATGTTAAAAACTGGCATCGAATTAGGCGTTAGCATGGCCACCTTAGAAGTCCGGAGTGGGAATAATAAGGCGCAGCGTTTATACGAAAGTTTCAGGTTTGAGGTCGTTGCGAAACGTCTTTGTTATTATTCGGATAACAATGAAGATGCACTGATTATGACATTGAATGGACTGGGAAAAGAGTATCTGATGTGGTTAGAAAAAGATCAGGTTTTGTGAGGTGTTTAGTGGATGCTGAGGTCAAACCCAAAGGAAAATCCGAGAAACAGGCTGCGTTGGAGGAAATTGCTCGCGAAGTAAGTGGGTGTAAGAACTGTACCTTGCACCAAACGCGCAAGAAATCTGTGCCTGGTACTGGACATGTGGATGCTGATATTATGTTGATCGGTGAAGGTCCCGGATTTCATGAAAACGAACAAGGTTTACCGTTTGTGGGAGCCGCCGGGAAACTTCTGGATGAACTTCTGTCTGGTATCGGTCTGAAGCGTGCAGATGTCTTTATCACAAATGTGGTGAAGTGCCGCCCGCCTGGGAATCGTGATCCAGAACCTCAAGAACTGATTGCCTGTAACGCATATTTAGATCATCAAATCCAGATTATTAATCCCAAGATCATCGTAACATTGGGGCGTTATTCTATGGCGAAATTTTTACCCAATGTCAAAATTACACAGGTACATGGACAGGCGCGCTGGGTGGATAGTCGCTTAATTGTGGCGATGTATCATCCTGCTGCTGCGCTTCATCAAGGATCCCTTAAACCTGCTCTGGAACAAGATTTTAAAAAATTACCAGGG
>JBAXBF010000243.1:0-5176 GCA_037142095.1 Chloroflexota bacterium | reverse complement strand
GTCCTGAAGGATGGTTTTTTGAAAGCGGTAGAAATCAATAAATACTTTCAAAATGCGGGCGATTGTTCGGTAGTCAAATCTTCATTTGGTTAATTGGCAATTTTTATCAATTCCCGGACAAGGTATGTCCATTCATCCAGACGATCGACAACGCCAACTTTCTCCAAATAATTCATGTCCAAATAGGCGTTGTAATTGATGTCCTTCTCAATCTGCCACATATTTGCTAATCCATTGGCAACGTATAAGGCTGTCATCAAGTCTGCTTTTTTGGAAATTTGTACGCCGGGTCTATGATGGAAGGTGATCGCTTCCACAATTGGGTTGGGTAATCCCCAAATACCCATCAGATATGCGCCCATTTCTGCATGAGAAGTGCCTAACACCTTATATTCTGATTCAACTGAGATCAAACCATTTTTATTTAACTGCACTTTTTGGAAAAAATCGGGGATTTTGAATAACATGAGCTTGCCAATATCATGCAAAATACCGGAAACTCGGGC
The DNA here is from genome assembly GCA_037142095.1 of Chloroflexota bacterium. Classification (GTDB taxonomy): domain Bacteria; phylum Chloroflexota; class Anaerolineae; order Anaerolineales; family DRKV01; genus JBAXBF01. Next base: position 4,670 of record JBAXBF010000243.1, on the reverse strand, counting down.
ATTCTCTTGTTCTTCTTTATTGAGATTTATACTTCTGGCGATGCTATAAGCCAGACTGCTGACCAGCATGCTATGTTTCCATAGATAATCAATCGATATCGGCAAATTGGAGCGTCCCTGGTATTCAGAAAAAACATGGATTCCCATTACCAATGCCTTAATCGTGTTGAGCCCTAAAATGGTCACGGCTCGCTGTGGGCTGCTGATATTATCTGCCAGACCAAAAAAAGAAGAATTAACCAATTGGAGGATTTTGGCTGTCATCGCCGTATCCTGGGCGATGATATTACCTATCGATTGCGAGCTGGCGGTTCCAGATTGAAGTTCTTTAAGAAGCCGGTGGTACAACAGGGGCACACTTGGCAGGGTTTTGATACCGGTAATAATGCGGAGGAGATGTGGGTCTGTCAGCATATCACGCAACCGGCAGGAACGCTCAACAATCGTATAGATGTGCTCCATCTCGCTCGGTTTAGGGATCATCTGGTGTACCAGACGGGTTGATTTCATTGATTGGTTATCGCTGGTATTGCCGGAGAGCACAAACCGGATCACGCCAGGATATTCACGGCTCACCACATCTAATAATTGATTCCCATCCATACTGGGCATATGCATATCCGTGATGACGACATCAAAAGGGATTTCTGCAAGTTTGTCTAAAGCTTCTCCGGCTGATAAAGCAAAATCTACGCTCCAAAATTCATTATATTCTTCCACGGAACGCCTCAGTCCGTTGAGAACCAACGGATCATCATCCACAAACATAACAGTATGTTTTCGTTTTATCATCCTGCCTCCTGCTCTGAAGAATCGATTGGCAGTTCAATTATGAAGGTTGTTCCCTCACCCACAATCGAATCGACCTTAATATTTCCATGGTGTTTCTTGGCAATGATGTTATGCGCCAAGGATAATCCCTGACCTGTCCCTTTACCTACTCCCTTCGTTGTGAAAAATGGGTCAAAGATACGCTGCTGAATTTCTTCTGGAATACCCTGACCGGTATCCTGAATTTTGATTACGATTTTATCCTCGCCTGTCTGGGTACTGATGGATATCTTTCCTTTTTGATCTGACTTTGCCGCTATCTTTTCCTGTATGGATTGAGCTGCATTTACGATCATATTTAATATCACCTGGTTGATCTCATCAATTTGGCAGTTCACCAAAGGCATTTCCGGATCCAAATCTGTATCAAGTTCAGCATAGTACTTCCACTCATTATGGGAAATCACAACAGTTGTCTCAATCCCATGATTGATGTCTGAAAACCTTTTTCCCTTTTCAGAAGGATGTGAGAACTCGCGCATCGCTAGAACGATTTTTCTGACTCGTTCGACACCTTCCAACGCATCCTGAACAGCCTTGGGACTCTCATCGAGATAGTGTTGAATCTTATTCTGCTTTTTTATTGCTTCAATGTGATCAATCCCTTCTTGCAATAAGGATCTATCCCGTTCCAAAGTCACTTCTTGATAAGCCTCCAGAACCTGGGTTAATCTGGACACGGTTTTTTGCAGAAATTTGAGGTTATCGCCAATATATTGAATGGGGGTATTAATTTCATGGGCAATTCCGGCAGCCAATTGACCGATCGCTTCCATTTTTTGCGAAAGAGCAGTTTGGACTTCAGCTTTGTGTTTCTCAGTGATATTTTGAAAAGCAAGGACATGCCCCATAATCTCTCCACTATGAGATTTGAGCAGTGAAATGCTGCCCGAAACCAGGATCCTTTCTCCTGATTTCGTAATTAATAAGGGGGCTTTATAACTTGGATCATTTTCTTGCATACGACTCATCTCATATAAAGCATGAATGGAGTCTGAAATCACCTGTTGTGTGTTGGGATCAATGAGTTGGAAAACGCTATAAAGTGGATAACCGGTCACATCATGTTCTTTAAAACCCGTTAATGATTCTGCAGCCCGGTTGAAAAGCAAAATCAAACCCTCTTTATTGGTGATAATGACGCCTTCAGCAATACTCATGAGTGTGGCTGATAAAAGTTCTTTTTCCGTTCCCAGCAATTTCCAAACTGCCGAACGTCGATTAATTTCTTTTTGGAGATCAATATTGGACAATTTGAGTTGTTCATGTAAGCGCAAGCGCAAAATAGCATTCCCGGCTATTTGGGAAATAATCGTGAGTAGACGTTGGTCATTTTCACTGATTACACGAGGCTGTGGAACAAATACATCTAAAACCCCAATGATCCCTTCGCTAGACTGAATAGGGAAAAAACCACCGCATTGTTGAACAGGGACCAAATCTTTCACCTTTCGTGTAAGAAGCAGGTCACCTTGGATATCCAAGGTGATATGGGATTGGTTCGTTGTGAACACTTGCCCACTAATTCCTTCGTCGCTATTCACGGTAAGACCAACCATTTGATCTAACCATCCCCTGGCTACAGACAGCTCCAGTTTGTTGGAAGAGGGTTTCAAGAGAAAAATACCTCCATCCTGTGTATTTATGGTTTTAAGGGTTTCATCCATTAATATCTGCAGCAATTCCTCGACCGTATCTCCCCCGCGCAAGCGCATGGATAGTTGGTAGACTGTTTCCAACTCCATCAGACGCCGTTGTAAGGAGCGTTCCATCTGCTTGCGTTGGGTAATATCCCGTGAAATACCGATCACCTGAACTTTTCCTTCTGCGTCATAAACCAGGGTGGAGGTTACTTCAGTAGAAACAATCGATCCATTTTTGCGGATTTGGTCGAGCTCAACCGGTGAAGAGGTTAAAAATTTTCCCTGCAAGAAATCAGTGACTGCCTTATCCATTATGGTGAGCGTTTTTTCGTAAGATTGCGGGGAAAGAACATCGACCATCGATTGCTGCATGACTTCTTCGGGGGAATACCCACGCAACTTCTGAACAGATGGACTTACATAAATGAATTTTTTTGTTGCACCATCCAGCACCCAAATCACATCCTCAACGTTTTCTGAGATTAACTTGTACTTTTGACTAGCCCGCTTGAGGACTTCTTCCGCCTCTCTGCGCCGGGTGATATCTTGCACCGTCCCGGCAGCCAATTCAGGATGCCCAGTTGCGCTATTAATAACACCCCCTTTCGTGTTTAACCATTTAATCTGACCGGCTGAATCCAGAATGCGGAATTCCAATTCAAGAGGGATGCCTGTATTTAAGGTATCTTCCAAAGCTTTCACAATCCGTAGTTTATCTTCTGGCACGATGCAGTCCATTATTTCAGCATGAGTGGGTATAAACTCCGCCGGTTTTTTATCGAATAAGATGTACATCTCATCCGACCAAAATAATTGTTCTGCCTGCAAGTCCCATTCCCAACTGCCAATATGGGCAGACTGCTGGGCTAGTTTATACCTTCCTTCCGATTTTATTAAGGCTTCCTCAAGGTGTTTTTGTTTTGCTCGCAACCTTAATGCATCGATTCCATTCGATAGATCCTTGGTCAATTCAGTTAATAGGTGAACCTCATCCGGTTCGAACGAATCAGGTTCACGCCCATATAACGTAAAAACACCGATAACATTTCCCCCCACACTTAACGGTAATCCAATGCAAGATGGATACCCACCTTGGATAGCTGCTTCGCGCCAGGGAGTTAGTCTCGGATCCTGTTGAAAATTTTGGGCGATGCTGGGAGGCTGCGTAAGAACAGCCATGCCCGTTGGTACTCTGCCGGGTTCCGAATCGTCCCAGGTAATATTTGCAGACTCCAGATAACCTTCTTCAAAACCATATTGGGCGACGGGACGAATGGTTTTTTCAGGATTGTGTTCAACATAACCCACCCATGCCATTTGATAATCGCCGTCCTCAACACAAATCCGGCAAATCTCTTGAAATAGTTCAATTTCATTTGATATTTTAACAAGTGCCTTATTGCAATTGCTCAGCATAGACAAAGAACGTGTTTTGCGATGCAGGGCTGCTTCTGCTCGCCTATGCTCAGTGATATCTGAAAAAATCGTACATATCTGGTAGGGTTTTACCTGCTCCGGCAGAAATTGAGGGATAGATGTAACCTGGACCCAGCGGGTTTTCCCGCCATTAAGTTGATAAATCCCCATAACGACGTTTGCAATGGTTTTTCCGGATAATAGAGCAATCATGGCAGGATGCTGTTCGTCAGCAAATGTAGAACCATCTTCCCGAATCAAATTCCAGAGCGAGTCCGTTAATTTTCGCCCTTGTAATTCGTTTAATGACAGATCAAGGATACTTTCAGTCGCTTGATTGGCTGTTATGATCGTTCCATCGGCGGATTGATATACTACCCCCTGCCCCGTCGCTTCAAACAATTGGAATATATCCTCACGAATGGAAACTTTCTCTCCCTGTGATAATATTCCTTTTAAATGATTTGAATCCGCTAACATTCGAACACCTACCCTTGTGTTTTACTGAAGATGGTGTTGGATAAAATAATTGAGCCACTTCTTATATTATAGCAAATATTAACTAACTTATTGAGAAAATCAATGATACTCATGGCTATTTTATTAATGAAAGAAATTCAGAGATGGATTTCTCATGCGATATTAATATAATTATTATGATATATATGATAAAAATAAAATATACCCAATAGTATAACCGATACGAAAGTTAAGAACTGAAAACCACAATATGGTCGCTTGTCCTGAATACTTCAGGCGTGGTTTCAGAGAACTAATAGC
>JBAXBF010000242.1:0-5181 GCA_037142095.1 Chloroflexota bacterium | reverse complement strand
GGCACACAAAACAGCTATCTATCCTACAGAACATTTTGAATATCCGGTAATCGGTCTGGCGGGAGAGGTGGGTGAATTATGTAATCAGGTAAAAAAGATCATTCGTGATGACGGCGATCTTTTAACTGCCCTACAAAGCAGTCGTAAGGCAAAGATACAAGATGAAATCGGTGATATTCTATGGTATGTCGCTGAATGCTGTACGAAATTTGAACTGGATATGGAAGCCATTGCTGAAGGAAATTTGGAGAAACTGGCAAAGCGCGCTTCTGAAGGCACAATTCAAGGAGATGCCAGAGGTAAATCGCCTGAATAAAAATCAGGGCACAGAATACATAGAAGCGAGTTTCCCCCTATTATCTTCTATCAATGCTGTGCCCAGAAAATGATGGGTTAATGCCGTTATATCTACAAATTTCCTATGATCTTCTCGCACATTTCATTGGTGGAAAGCGCTTTTTCATCTTTACTCGCTAAATCGCCGGTGCGAGCGCCTGATCGTAAGGCGATATCGACTGCGTTTTCAACTGCCTGAGCTTCCTGCTCCAACCCGAAAGAATAACGCAGCATCATAGCTGCAGAAATGATCGTTCCGATGGGATTGGCAATGCCCTTTCCGGCGATATCCGGTGCGGAACCATGAATCGGTTCATAGAGTCCGCGCGGCTTACCGAAACTATTCTTGATGTTGCCTAAAGAAGCGGAGGGTAAATTACCCATTGAACCGGAAAGAACGGAGGCTTCATCGGTCAGGATATCGCCGAACAAGTTCTCGGTAACCATCACATCGAAGGTTGCCGGACGGGTGATTAGATGCATCGCTGCTGCATCTACCAGCAGATGTTCAAGGGTAATGTCTGGATAATCTGCAGACACCCGCGTTACCGTTTGACGCCAGAGACGTGAACACTCAATCACATTGGCTTTGTCTACGGATGTAACTTTTTTCTTGCGTCCGCGTGCTAATTCAAATGCCAGGCGTGCCACACGCTCAATCTCACCTTCCGTGTACGTCATGGTGTCCAATGCTGTATCTTCACCGTTGACTTTCCGGCGCAGGCGCGGCTCACCAAAATACAAACCGCCGGTTAATTCGCGTACGACCAACAAATCGACCCCCTGCAGACGGTCAGCCTTTATCGGGGAAGAATCGATCAAAGATGGGTGAACTTTCACTGGGCGCAAATTGGCAAAGAGTGTTAAAGATTTTCGTATGCCGAGCAATCCTCGTTCGGGACGGTCAGCAGCCAAAGGGTTATCCCACTTTGGTCCGCCCACAGCTCCCAACAAGATCGCATCTGCTTCATGGCAGGCTGAAATTGTTTGTGCCGGTAGAGAATCTCCACAAGTATCCATCGCAAAACCACCGATGGCTTGTTCTGTTGTAATAAAATCGTGTCCAAACTGTTGGGCAACCCTTTCCAGCACGGCACAAGCCGCACTGACTACTTCGGGTCCAATACCATCACCAGGGAGTAAAACTATTTTACCTTTCATGCTAATAATAATCCATATTCATAACTGTCATATAACGCTTTCCAAGACGCCTCAATGATATTGGTGCCTGCACCAACTGTGCTCCAGACTTTTTCACCGTCATGGGTATCAATCAAAACACGCGTTGTAGCGGCAGAACCTACATATCCATCCAGGATACGTACCTTATAGTCTACCAATTGGAATTTTTCCAATTTGGGATAAACTGGTATGAGGGCTTTGCGAAGGGCTGCATCCAGCGCATTGACAGGACCATTTCCATCCGCGGCGGTATGATAAACATTGCCCTTCACGTTCACTTTTACTGTTGCTTCAGAGAACATTCCTCTGCCCTCTCGGTGTTCCACGATGGCGGAGAAATCAATTAACTCGAAAGGTGGTTGATAGCCAGTTTGGTGGCGGTAGATCATTAAAGCTACCGAAGCTTCGGCTGCTTCATATGAGAAACCGGATGCCTCCATATCTTTCACTTCTTGGAGTACTTTTGTAACTGCGTCTTGATTATCTATCTTTAATCCAAACTGATCAATCAGTGAAAGCAGATTACCACGCCCAGAGAGTTCTGATACCACCGAACGCGATTCATTACCTACCCATTCAGGTTCAATATGTTGGTAACTGCGTGGACTGCGGCGCATTGCAGCAACGTGCACCCCGCCCTTATGAGCAAAGGCACTCCTCCCTACGTACGGTTGGTACTCGTTTTGTTTAAGGTTGGCGATCTCCGTTAAGAAGCGCGAGAGATGGGATAATCGTTTGAGGTTACCTTCTGGCAGGCATGAAATACCCATTTTCAATTCCAGGGAGGGAATGATACTGCACAGATTAGCATTTCCACAGCGTTCACCGATGCCATTGATCGTACCCTGAACATGAGTCGCTCCTTCGTTAATGGCTACCAACGAATTAGCAACGGCACATTCGCCATCGTTATGTGTATGGATACCCAAAATTGCATCTGGGAAACGTGATCGAACATCGATCACAATTTGGCGTACTTCATCTGGCAAGGTGCCCCCATTCGTTTCGCACAGCACGATCGTCTGTGCTCCGGCAGTGAGAGCCATTTCCAGAGTTTTTAATGCGTATTCGGGATCATCCTTATAACCATCAAAAAAATGTTCAGCATCATAAATCACTTCACGCCCTTGTGAGTGAAGATATTCCACGCTGTCATGGATGATCCGCAAATTCTCTTCAGGTGTTGTTTTTAGGACTTCGTGGACATGCAGTTTCCAGGTCTTGCCAAAAATGGTACAAACAGGGGTGCCTGAATCCAACAAAGCGCGAATATTCTCATCATCTGCTGGTTTCGAACGGATCCGGCAAGTTGATCCGAAGGAGGCGATTTTCGCATTTTTAAGGGTTAACTCTCCAGTGCGACGGAAAAATTCCACATCCTTGGGATTTGATCCAGGCCAACCACCTTCGATGTAACCCACACCGATATCATCTAACTGTTGAGCAATGCGTAATTTATCCTCACATGACAGTGAAACACCTTCACCCTGTGTGCCGTCACGCAATGAAGTATCATAGATCACGACGCGCTTATTCATGCTTCTACCCTTCTTTCATATTCTAATATCTTATCCTCAGATGAGAGGATGTATCCTAATTGATCTACACCAGCTAAAAGGCATTTCTTGGCGAAACCATCTACTGGAAATTGGAAAGACACATCTCCAGGCAAGAACACGGTCTGGTTCTCCAAGTCAATGGTAATTTCAGCATGAGGTATTTCTGTAGTAATATCCAGCAGATATTGGTAGGTAACACTATCTACTGTAATGGGCAGCAATCCATTTTTGAGAGCGTTTTGATAAAAAATATCGGCAAAAGAGGTGCTGATAACCACCTGGATTCCCCAACCCGTGAGTGCCCAGGGGGCATGTTCACGTGAAGAACCACATCCAAAATTGTCTCCAGCAAATAGAATCTGTGCAGTTTGATAATGAGGAAGATTGAGTACAAAATCCGTTTTGGCTGAGCCATCGGGATGATAACGCCAATTTGCGAATAGTCCATCTGCCATCCCTGCTTTATCAATTGCTTTCAAATATCGTGCTGGAATAATTTGATCAGTGTCTATGTTACTGTGTGGTAGTGGGATAACCTTTGAGGTGAGCTTTGTAAATTTTTTCATAGGAGTGTCCTCACATCTGAAACCGTGCCGGAAAGAGCAGATGCGGCTGCGGTCAATGGGGACGCCAGAAAAGTGCGTCCGCCTTTGCCTTGTCTACCTTCAAAGTTACGGTTACTGGTGCTGACGGCGTATTGTCCCGGTGATAATTGATCACCATTCATGGCAAGGCACATCGAGCAACCTGCTTCACGCCATTCTGCTCCCGCTTCCTCGAATATTTTGTCCAATCCTTCGGCTTCACCCTGACTTTTGATGTTTTGTGAACCAGGAACAACCAAGACGCGCACGTTTTTTGCGACCTTGTGCCCTTTCATTATTGATGCTGCCTGGCGCAGGTCAGTCATTCGAGAGTTTGTGCAACTACCGATAAACACCACATCGATGGGATGTCCAAGAAGCGGCTGACCAGGTTTCAAATCCATGTAAGCCAGTGCCTTCTCCAGAGTTAGTCGTTCATCCTTTTGAGTAATTTTTTGCGGATCAGGGATGATCCCATCGATCGCTATTCCCATACCTGGGCTTGTGCCATAGGTAATCATTGGCGCAAGGGTATCTGCCTGAAGTGTGACCGAGCGGTCATATACTGCACCTTCATCGCTGGGTAGTTTTTTCCAGTCAACCAATTTACGTTCCAAATCAACACCTTTGGGGGCAAACTCGCGCCCTGCCAGATAGTTGTATGTGACATCATCCGGAGCAATCATACCAGCCCGCGCCCCACCTTCAATCGCCATATTACAAATGGTCATTCGTTCTTCCATCGAAATATTGCGTATACTGGAACCTGTAAATTCAAACACATGTCCAGTTCCACCACCGGTTCCGATTTTAGCAATCAAGGCAAGGATAATGTCCTTTGCTGTAACTCCTGGATTCAAATTTCCTTCAATCCGTACTTCATAGGTTTTCGGTTTATGTTGGAGAAGGCATTGGCTTGCCAATACGTGTTCAACTTCACTTGTGCCGATGCCGAAAGCCAGCGCACCGAAGGCGCCATGGGTGGCAGTATGGCTATCACCGCAAACAATCGTCTTGCCAGGTTGAACCAATCCCAATTCTGGTGCGATAACATGGACGATTCCATTCTGTTTCGTACCAAGCTCAAAGAGGCGGATCCCAAACTCGCTGCAATTAGTCTTCAATTGGAGTAATTGGGCTGCCCCCTGGGCGTCGACTGGCTGAATTTTTGCTACTATCTCTTCCAGGTTTTTCAAGCCACTTAAATTCCAGGTAGGCGTTGAATGATCCATGGTGGCAAATGTGCGGTCAGGGCGGCGAACCTTTAATCCGCGTTCCCGTAGACCGGAAAAGGCTTGTGGTGAAGTGACTTCGTGAACCAGGTGCAGGTCAACATAAAGGATGGCTGGGGCACCTTCTTCCTCAGCAACGATATGGGTATCCCATACTTTTTCAAATAAGGTCTTTGGTTTGTTCATATACTATCCATTCCCATTCTTTTCCGAGGCAGCCTTGAGTTTATTCAAAGCCTGGAGATATGCCTTGGCACTGGCGACAATGATATCTGTATCCATGCCATG
>JBAXBF010000241.1:0-5199 GCA_037142095.1 Chloroflexota bacterium | reverse complement strand
CTCATTCACCCCCGCGATGGCAACAGTTTTGAATTCCAAACCATTTTCAGCAAACACGTTAAACGCTGCGTATTTCGCGCCAGTGATCTTTAAGACGTTATCGGTTAATTGCTGATAATCGACGACGACGCCGGAAACTTTTAATAACGCTTCCGAAAAAGCCAGCAACTGCGCCATACCTTCTGCCTGCTGGCGAAGCTTCTCTTCTAATTGCTTGCGCTCGGTGATATTGCGGGCGATTCCCACCAAGCCGATGACCTTTCCGTGCGGGTCATGCAGCGGGATTTTGGAGGTCAATAACCAACGCTGCTCGCCGGCTGCATTCTGCACCTGTTCCTCGATCTGCATCATGGGCAGGTCATTTTTAAGCACCCGCTCATCCGCAGTCAGATAACCAGCAAGCTGCTCTTTGGAGAACTGTACGGAGGGAAACAATTCAGCATCTGTCTTACCCAGCACTTCGGCTTCACTTTGGCGTCCCATAAAAGCCAGGTCGGCTGGATTGGTCAGCGTTTTCCGACCCTCAGCATCCATGGCAAAGATCGAATCGGGGATATTATCAATCAGCGTGCGCAGCAGATTACGCTCCTGCAGCAGGGCTTCCTGCGCATGCTCGCGCTCGGTGATATCCGTTATAGCAGCATTACACTCCTCTCCATTTTTTGAAATCACCGCTTCGATGCGCACATGAAGATGGGTTTTGTTTTCTAATTGGAGGGTTACCTCACAGGATTCTTTCTCCCGGCTTGAAAACATCCGTTCAAGGAAAGTCGTAAAGAGCGGGCGAGTATCCTGGCTTACGAAAAAGCCAAGCAGCCGCCCCACTAGATTGGCTCGTTCCATCCCCAGCAGGCTTGCCCCTCTCAGGTTGACTTGTAGGATTTTGCCATCCCTTCCCCATGTGAAATAACCCAGCGGGGCGAAATCATACAGCTCCGTATAGCGTTCCAGCCCGGCTTCCACCTCAGCCTGCGCCACGCGTAACTCTTCATACTGCATCTCCAGTTCGATCTGGTGTATATGCAGTTCGTCCTCCATACGCTGGAAACCTTCCTGCGTTTGGAGCAGCGCCTCATGCGTATGTTCCTGGTTGTACAATTCTTCGGCGCGGCGGCGGATCATCTGGGCAGCCTCACCTGATTGATTTTGTTTATTTGGCATGGGGATCTTCTAAATTTCTTCCCAATCGTCCCTTATGAAAATTATGCTGTCTTCAGTGAAAGTAAAATTAACTGTGAGATTGCTGATATACGACAATCAGTCTATAGAATAGTTCTCAAGATGACACTAAAAACAAGATAAATTATACCAGAGACTCGCAAAAATAGGAATCCAAAATGATAGAATTAATCGGGTTGGATTAATTTCCCCACTAATATCTGAAAGCCAGCGCATTAAAACCTGATTTCAGAAATGAGCCTGTAACGGTTTGACACCTGCTTCCAAGGCTCGTCAAGATACAGAAAACGCGGAGGAGCGGATTGAAACCTCCACTCCTCCGCGCGGGAGGCAACCAACCCGATGATGATCCGTTATTTGTATAACAATATTGATTTCAACTCACACCTCTGCGAGAGAGGCGACCTCTTTTTCTGCAAATGCATTCTTAAATTTCAACCCACACCTCTGCGTGAGAGGCGACTTTATACCTTCTCGATGATCATCACTCCAGTTGGCACACCGTCTTTATCGATGCTGACGCTGTAATCGGTGAAGTCGCGCGGCGGATTGGCTTTACCGGCTCTGCTCACTTTGACCAGCTCAAACAAGCGGTGGGAGGGAGCATTGCCGAGCTCGCTCTCATGCTGGAAGACGATCAGTTTACGGACAATCATTTTGCCGCGTGCCGCCGCATGGTCATGTTCGAACATATTGATCAGCGCCTCCCAGAAAAGTTCCAGGTCTTCGCTCGAAAAACCCGTCCCTTTGGTCTCATCATTTGCCAGTTTGGCTGAAACATAGCCTTCCGCGCGGTAGAGAGCATAAGGCACGATGTGCCTACGCCCAATCGTGCGTTCCTTCTCGGCGTCCTCTATTTTAGTTACCGTCTGGCGCGTGATTGTTATTTCCTGGATCATAATGGGATCAATGCTGCGTGAGAAGTTAATTTGCACAGGACCGCGTACCTGACCACAGTTATCGCCGGTGCTCATCACCGCCCCAAAGGTGCGCACGTCATAAAAATTAGCACACATCCAGCGGCGTACATTATTGACCGAAGTAATATCTGCCTTCGTGCCGTGCTTGATTCCATTTTCAACATAAGCCGTAATATGATTCGCATTCAGGGGTGTGCCCTCCTTGACGTAAATCTTATACTGGGGGGCATCTCCCTTAACTATCTCCACATAATTCCGGATTTTGCGCTTGAGGCACACATCGGTTACAATGCCAATCCCGGTCTCAGGGTCAATGCGCGGCATATTGCCCGCGTCGGGATCACCGTTGGGGTTGCCATTCTCTACATCAAAGAGAAGCACAAATTCGTACCGATTTTTGATCGGAGTCGTCACAACGCTATTTGCTTTTGAGTGTGAGCGCTATGCGGGTGGGATTTCTTCACTCCAATTTGGGCATTTTCAGGAGTATGTAAGGCTGTCCGTTGGTGGTAATAGCCCATCACAAAGATGCCTTGCTCATCAAGCGAAAAATGGGCTGGGATAGGATTCTTTTCCACATCCAGGAGATTCAGAATCTCTGCGATGCGATTTTCGCTGGCATAGCCAATTAACGATTTGGAGATGAGGGGCTGCGAGAGCCTCATCAAAATCGGAAACACGCTGGCTGGTGTAGCACAGGCTGTCGTAAAATATCGATCTTTGATGGTCCATTCCGGGTGGATCGTTTCTTTTTGTACTTTTTCGAGTACAGCAAATAGCCGCCCCAGGACATAGGCTGGAATAGTAGATTGTTTATTGAGTGACATGGTGAGTACCTCCTGATAAGGTTGTTGAGTTTGACCGCGATATTTGCGGATGAGAATCGCTTTGATGATCGCCGCACGCACATAATTAATTTTATAGATGCCCTTTTTTTTATCATCCATATCGGAGTGGATGCGGTTGATCAGAATGTTATACAATGCCGCCGGATAGGGCGAATTGGTTAGAATGGCACGCAAAACAGCCCCCGCCATGAGCGGTGAAGCCTTGGGGTCGGCTAATTTTTTGGAAGTGGTTTCCGTCAAAATATGGCGAACCGTAATATACTTGGGCTGCCCTTTATACTCTATGCTGATTTCCATATCATGGTAATGCTGCAAGACATGCTGTACAATTTTTTCGAATGGTTCATTGAAAAAGAAGCGCACCGATGTACGCGCCACATTGGGAGCCAAGCCAAGGACATAAAAACGGGTGCTGCCGTCCAGTCCGGCAGTCAGACGAGGGACATCCAACATCTGGGTATATCTTATCTTTTCGTCCATTTTTTCCTTGCTTTTCCCGCCTATTTTAGGTTCGTCTGGATTTGCAGGGAATTCTTCTTCTACAATTTCAGGCTCGAATAGTCTGGCGAAGGCATTAGCATATTCTTTATTCTCGCTTTCTGCCCAATAAACCACGGTAGTATCGCCAATCATGAAATTCCGGTTATAGTTGGCGGATGAAAGTAGGAAGTTAAGCGTGGTCGTATAAGCAAAGGCAGCCTTTTCACTGACCGGGGAATTCAATCCCTGGTCACGAACGCGGTTATAGGACTCGTATGCCCGCGCGTTAAAACCTACCAGGGATACCCCGGATAGATTGGCATCCCGCACACCCTTTATGTTGGCGTGCAAACGGGCAATCGGCGCATACTCACCTGTTACCAGGCATTGTCCCCAAACGGGTTCATTTCCGACTTTGGAGGCATCCCAAACCCGGCTAATAACTGCATCCTCTTGAATATAATTTCCATGCAGCATAAAAACCAGATTACCGCCTTTCAAGAGCGCTTCCAGATGTTTGGCAATTGCGGGATGTTCTCTCCCCGTGGTCGGGTCGTAGCTATCCAGAAATGCAATCATAGCCCGCGCCGCATCGCAATCGGCGTCCGCCAGCAATTCTTTGTTCAGTTTACGAAAAGCTTTAAAACGGTTGGTGCCAAATTCTGGATCATCATTGGTTTTGTCTGAAATTCCCAAAACATAAGCAACGTTATCACATAAGAAATTGGCACAAATACCTTGCGTCCGTTTAACTTGCTCCGGTACAATCATGCGGCGCGGAATATCAACCATTTTATTGCCGCGCTGTTCCCGTGAAAAGAGGGGTAAAACGTCCATCAAATCGCCTTGCGCCGAGAGATTAAGGGCAAAACTTATGCTGGCGGAACAATACCCCGCCGGTGCGATACCGCTTTGCGGGTCGCTCGCCAGAATATCATAGTAACGGGTTAACGCTTGTAATATCATCGGATCAGTTCACCAACGCCATTTGGGTCAGGTTAATCACACCCTCGTGCAGCACGGCATTGAAAAATTTAGGTTTAATGTCCTGCGCGTCGCTAAAATCCAGGTCATAGAGCATCCAGCCCAGATCGCGGCTGCCTGTCAGCGGACTTTTAGGAATAACGCTATCCTCGAAAATCTCCACCTGCGCCCCGAATTCACGCGTCCCCAGGCAAGGTGGGGTGAAATACTGTCCCTTGCGGAAACGACGCAGCGCCATGTTATAATGTTTTTCCACTGTATCCTCGGCAGCGGCTTTTTCGGGGACAAGTTCAAAGTGGGCTTCAATAATATAATCCACATTTTTCAACACCATGGCTGCCCGTTGTTGGCGGAAATCAATGGCAGATAAGTAGAAGAGCTCATTGTCACCATTTATATGCCGCCTTGCCGCGCCTATAGGAATCTTCTCACTGACCTCGTTGCGCCGGATGTTGGTGAATTCAATTTCGTTCATTACGTGAATTCTATCGATCACCCAGCGAATGGCAGGTTTCCAGTACACGGCTTCGATGATGCCGCGCGCCGCCGAAGGGGTGATGATGTCATAACTGACCCGCTCCACCTTCATTTCGGGGCGGGTGAATAAGGCATACTCGCCGCGTACTCGGATTGTGATTCCATATCCCATGAAAGATACCTTCTTACAGTTTGTTTAACGGAGCCTAGAAAAAAAAGGCTCTACTTTTGCATTTTTATTATAGAGGGCATTTGAACTTCACATTTACGGATATTTTCTTTGCGCGAGTACGGATTTATAATTCCGTACC
>JBAXBF010000240.1:0-5214 GCA_037142095.1 Chloroflexota bacterium | reverse complement strand
TTACCGCGTGACCTTTTCATATCACGGGTGTTGCAATGGCCGCTGGCGCGCGGGAATTCTTAAAAACTTGTGAGCGTAATATAATGAATTCTCGAGCAACTATTATAACTCGCATTATGGGTGGCATCGGTAATCAGTTGTTTTGCTATGCCGCCGCACGCCGATTGGCGTTAAAAAATAACGCTGAGTTAATTATTGATGATGTGAGCGGATTTGCGCGTGACTTCAAGTATCGACGTCAATATCAGCTCGGAAGATTTGCCATTGCCTGTCGGTGTGCAAATCCATCCGAACGGATGGAGCCACTATCTCTAATACGACGTTACCTAAAACGTGCATATAATCGCCGCTGGCCCTTCGAAGACCGCAGTTATATCCAACAAGATGGTGTTGATTTTGATCCACGACTGTTCCTGGTAAAACCCCGGGGAAGGGTGTATTTGGATGGATATTGGCAGAGTGAAGGATATTTCAAAGATGTGGAAAATATAATCCGAGCTGATTTAAAGATCACGCAACCAGTCGATGGGGCTAATTTGGAAATGGCGGAGCGCATTCGGGCCTGCCTCGCAGTAGCCGTGCATGTTCGTTTCTTTGATGCACCAGATGCGTTTGGTGGGAATAATGCGCCGAGCGATTACTATCAACTAGCAATAAAGCAGATGGAATCAATTTTATCAGGAGCTCACTATTTTGTCTTCTCTGACCAACCCGACGCCGCGCGAAATAGTCTTCCGCTTCCAGGGAATCGTATTACATTCGTTTCGCATAACAAGGGTGGCGATAATGCTTATGCTGATCTGTGGCTGATGACGCAATGTCGACACTTTGTTATTGCCAACAGCACCTTTAGTTGGTGGGGGGCTTGGCTGGCGGCAAATGCCGATAAACAGGTCATCGCTCCGGGCTTTCAGCCATATGGAGCTAATCAAGTATGTTCGTGGAACTTTGATGGGCAGTTGCCAAAGGAATGGATTAAAATCGGTATCTAATTGTAGCCTTTGGGCAGAATTTTTGGGTGAACGGTGATGTTTTTATATGTCCCGCCAGCCATTAGCCAATGCTGTTGCATTGGCTAATGGCTGGCGGGACATATAAAAGTGGCTTGAATAATAGTATGACAACAATCTCGAGTAAACCCCCAGCAATTACAGTTCTCATGGCTTGTTATAATGCGGCCCGTTGGCTTGACGTGGTAATTTGCAGTGTTCTCGGTCAGAGTTTTAAGGATTTTGAATTCATTATAGTTGATGATGGAAGTGCTGATGAAACTTTGAAGATCATAAATCGGCATGCTATGGCTGATTTACGTATTGTGGTAATCGCCAAGTCGAATACAGGGCTCGCTGATTCATTAAATGTTGGAATTTTAAAAGCCCGGGGTAAATGGATTGCACGTATTGATGCTGATGATTTGTGTGACCAGTCAAGGCTTGAAAAACAGTTCGAGCTTGGGATGGCAAACTCTAAGATTGTTTTTATCGGTTCAGGCTTTTATGAAATTGATCAATATGGTAATCGAATGGGAATTCATAAATGTCCCACTGCTGACAAATTGATATTGAGAGAATTAGAGATGGTGCGAAAATCCCCCCCGCACTCATCTGCATTTTTTTTAACAAAGGCTGCTCACTCTATCGGCGGTTACCGTACGAGATTAGTCAAGGCTCAAGACCTAGATTTATGGTTGCGTCTCTCAGAACTTGGTGAACTTGCCGGCATAGAGGAGCCGCTTGTTCAAATAAGGAAGCATTCTGGTCAAATCTCAAATTTCCTATCTGGCAGGCCGCAGATGATTGATGCCCGTGTCGCAGTCACTAGTTATTTTCTTCGTCAAATGAGGATCGTTGACCCTGTTGTAGAAAATGAGAGCAATTATCAATATTTTAGAGAATGGATTGCAAAAGAGATCGAAGATGATGGCGTATATGTATTGTTGGATTTCAGACAACAATTGATAGATGCGTGTCATCGTTCGCCGAATTTATTAATTGGTTCGCTAAACATATTGCAAATGGCAGCAAAAAGGCCAGGAATTATGTGGCGTTATATTTTGCATCGGCTAATGGGGGAAAGTCTGCCGCGACGTTTAGCTCAAAAATGGGGTAAACGTACTGTTACGGATTTAGAATAGTATGTTAAATATCTGCGCTCGCGTGATGGTTGATGTGGGTTGGCGGCATTATTTTAGACGTGTTTGATTATGCATATTCTGCAAATAAATACTGTGTGTGGAATTGGTAGTACTGGGAGAATAGCGATCGATTTGCAAGCGCTATTGGTCAAGCTCGGTCACCAAGGCACTATAGCTTTCGGCCGAAATACGGCAATAAACTGCACGCAAACTATCCGCATTGGTAATAATTTGGATAGTTGCCTTCATGTTGCAAAAACAAGGTTATTAGATGCGCATGGGTTTGGGTCTGCGGCTGCTACAAAGGCTTTCTTGAAAAAAATTGAGACATTAGATCCGGACGTCATACATCTGCACAACCTTCATGGATATTACATTCACATAGGGCTCCTCTTTGATTTTTTGAAAGACTTCCATAAACCAGTAGTTTGGACTTTACACGACTGTTGGGCAATGACCGGGCATTGTGCACATTTTGAGCATATTGATTGTAATCTATGGAAAGATGAATGTCATGATTGCCCTGCAAAATCTGAATATCCGAAAAGTTGGTTTCTCGACGGTTCAAAATGGAATCATCAGAAGAAGAAGAAATTGCTGACAGGAGTTCGGAATTTAACGATTGTAACACCGTCTAGATGGCTTGAGCGTTTGGTTAAAGGCTCCTATCTTCGGGATTATCCTCTTTCTGTAATATACAACGGCATTGATCTGAACGTTTTTAAGCCAGTTTCAAGTGATTTTCGCAATCGTCACAATCTGCAGGGCAAATTCGTTCTTTTGGGGGTCGCGTCTGCATGGGTTGAGAGCAAGGGGTTTGCGCACTTTATCGAATTGGCAAAAAAACTAAAATCGGATGAGAAGATCGTTTTGGTTGGGGTTAACGATGAGCAGGTAAGGCATTTACCTCTTGAGATTATTGGTATTTCACGGACCGGCAACATAAATGAATTAGCAGAGATTTACAGTGCTGTTGACCTCTTTGTTAATCCAACGCTGGCTGATACTTTCCCGACAACCAATCTTGAAGCGCTGGCTTGTGGAACTCCCGTTGTTACATTCAATACAGGAGGATGTTCGGAATGTTTGGAGGATGGATGTGGACTCGTTGTTGAGAGGGGTAACATTGCGAGATTAGTTGAAGCCATCGCTGACATAAAACAAGCAGGTAAGGCCAGTTATTCGGCTAAATGCCGAGAGCGAGCCGAAAACTTCTACGATAGTAAAGTACAGTTAGCTGAATACGTTTCTTTATATAAGACAATTATATGATTAATGTCGCGATAGTCAGCGCGGTTTTTCCTCCAGAACCTCTAGTTTCGGCCCGGCTTAGTTTGGATTTGACTATTTTTCTGGCAGACAATGGCGCGCAAGCAACAGTTTTGTGTCCTTCGCCAAGCCGTCCCGTGGGTGCTAAGTTTTCAGGGTACTTGGAGCCTGAATGCGTTGGAGTAGTTCATGAGGCGGGCGTTGATGTCGTTCGCCTGCATTCATTCACAGCCCCTGAATCTGGAATAATTGGCCGTATGCGGGAGAGTTTCAGTTTCGGTCGGCATGTCTGTCGTTACTTAGATCAGCACCTTGCGGATGTGGATGTTGTGTATGCGAATACTTGGCCGCTGTTTTCTCAAGCGTTGATTGCCTGTCATTGTGCGAGGCGGGGCATCCCACTGGTCCTTCATATACAGGACATCTATCCCGAATCCTTGTTAAGTAAGTTGCCGGGATTATTTGGAAGAGTAGTTGCCTTGCCGCTGATGGCTTTGGATCGCTGGACAGTTCGGCAATCGGCTCGAGTGGTCGTGATCTCAGAAAACATGAGGCAGACTTACGTCCAAGGGCGAGGCCTTGCGCCGGAGAAGGTTATCACAATTCGGAATTGGGTGGATGAGAGCCGGTTTGCCTGTCTGCCTGCCAGGGAGGCGGCTTGCGAGAAGTACAATGTTCCCGAGAATCTCTTCACATTCCTGTACCTGGGAAATATTGGGCCGGTGGCGGGTGTGGAGGGGCTGATTGAAGCGTTTCATGTGGCCCGGTTGAATGCGGCGCAACTGGTGATTGCCGGGGATGGTTCTGCAAAAGCGGCGTGTGTAGAACTGGCAAAGCGGTTATCGGTAAGCAATATAAAGTTCATTTCAGACCCTGATGTCGAGAATGTGCCTCTGATCCAAAGTCTGGGCCATATTTACCTGTTGCCCATGCGCAAGGGGGCGGGATTGAGTTCGATTCCGTCGAAATTAATGGCCTATCTATTCTCGCAGCGGCCTGTTTTGGCAACGGTTGATGCGGAGGGCGATACGGCGCGTTGTATTCGTGAGGCAAACTGCGGGTGGGTGGGTGAGCCGGAGAATGTGCATTGGCTTGCCGATAAAATGGCGGAGGTTTCCTCCATCCCGGAGTCTGCCTTGTCGGCTCTGGGCCAGCAGGGACGGGCTTATGGCCTGCGACATTTTTCAAAAACAGAGGGTGTGACGAGGTTGGGGGCCACAATACTTGAAGCCATTGGTTGATATTCATTTAGTCAGCAGAAACACGCAAGTAAGGGCGATTGAGTCTCTGATCCCTCTTCATCAAGCAGCGTTTCCTGATTTTTTCCTCACATCACTAGGACCCGCCTTTCTCCGTCTGCTTTATCGCGGCTTCATTGCTCATCCACATGGGATTTGCCTGGTCGCCGAAGAGCAAGGCCGTGTGGTGGGGTTTGCTGCAGGCACCATAAATCCGGATGGCTTTTTCTCCGCGTTGTTGCGTCGGCAGGCTTTGCGTTTTGTAATAGCGGCTATTCCCGGACTGTTACGAAATCCGTTGTTTGTGACCCGCAAATGCCTCGGCGCGCTGTTCTATCGCGGCGAATCGCCAGGCGGGATTCCAGACGCTGCGTTGCTTAGCAGTCTGGCCGTCTCCCCGGTAACCCAGAGTAAGGGCGTAGGACAGGCACTGGTTCACGCTTTCGCGGAAGAGGTCCGTAGACGTGGCGGCAAGGCCATCTATCTGACCACGGACGAATCGGAGAACGAAAAAGCGAATCGATTTTATGCCAAGTGTGGATTTGAGCTTCTGGATACCTTCAATCGCCCAGG
>JBAXBF010000239.1:0-5242 GCA_037142095.1 Chloroflexota bacterium | reverse complement strand
TGGACATCTGCAATCGATTGCAGAGTTGAAAATTTCATGATACCTCCATTCTTATTATGATATTTTAAATCCAATTTAGAAAAACTGCAATCATTCGGGGTAAATTGCGGGTATAATACGATATCTTATGGAGAAATTTCTTGATCTGACTATTCTGCCGGTATCCTATAGCCGAACAGAAGTACAACGTCAATTGAAGGATCTTTACACTGCTATGCCTCCGCGCCATGCCGCCCGCGGGCGTTCTTCAGATCGGTTGGTTCTATGTTACCACCCTTCTGGGGAACCGCTTGATGAGAATACTCAGTCGAAACTCCTGGAGAGGTTGGCAAGTCTGTATTATAAGACCGCTGGTCCAGTTACAAGCACCATGCGGGTGGTTGCAGAGAACCTTAATGAGTTCCTGCTGAAGCGCAATGTACGTACACTTGCAAAGGGAGATGCGCCTTTTAAAGGTGCAGAGAGCGGCAGTTTATTAACGATGATGGTCCAACGCCCGAGTGCATCTGGAAATGCGATTCTTTATATTGGACAGTGCGGTCCTGCCTATATTTTTCATGGAAGTGAGAATGGAGTCCATTCTTGTTCCGACCCTCAGCGGGCCGGGCGCGGTTTGGGTATAGGCAATAAATTATCTATTCATTACCAGCAAATTGAATTACAGAATCATGATTTTATCTTTCTGGCACGAACACCCTCTCAAGTAGGCGACCTTGCTCGGTTTCAGGGTGTTCACGGGCAGCCATTAGAAAAATTGCACCGCCATTTATTGAATCAAATGAACGTCAAACAGGATTCAGAAGCCGAAGCGCTGGTTTTGCTTCATGCGCTTACTGGTACAGGACAGTTGCAGTTGGTCAGCGCAAAAATGGATTCGCAAGCGGTTAAACGTGAGGTGGATGGCAGTGAGTTAACTAAAAGAACACCACCTACGCAACAAAATCCCGTTTCCCCGCTTCCGACCACTTCTCCATCATTGGAATTACCTGCTGTTGATGGAAGCCAATCCGCCCCAATGCAAACAGAGGCGGTTAAACCCTTACCACCCTCGCAAGCAACTTCTGAAAAACCGGTTAAGATTAGAAAAGCAGAACAAACCGATGTCGTAAATCCAAAAAGACAGCCCGCTAGGAAAAACCCGCTGAATGTATTACTGAATAATGTGTTAAATTTCCTGCATGGATTTGGTAGACGAGTATCACCTGTTTTTGTACATTTAGGAACCGAAAAACCAAATGATACCCCCGCACCACTTCCTCAATCGGTGATGGCGTTTATTGCTGTGGCTGTTCCAGTGGTGGTTGTAGCAGTAACCAGTATGGTGTATTTACAGCGTGGTCTTGGTTCTTTGAACAGAACCTATTACCAGCAGGCTCAAACGGCGGCTGTAAGTGCAGTAGGTGAAAATGATCCAGTAAACCTGCGGAAAATCTGGTTACAAACGATTGATTATCTGGATAAAGCCGAAAAATATCAGGTTACTGGTGAAACAAAATCCTTGCGGACGCTTGCAGATGCATCTCTTGATGATCTGGAAGGAATCACCCGCCTGGATTTTCAGCCTATTCTTGCAGGCAGACTGGCCGGAACAATTGATATCCGCCGTATCCTGATCGTGGGTGAAGATTTATATTTATATAATGCATCAAATGGGGATGTTCTCCATGCCGAACATACTGCCCAAGGATATGAACTCGATCCTGCCTTTGATTGCCGTCCTGGCCCAAACATCGGTCCTCTGGTGGATGTGGTTGCTTACTCAGTTTCACCCGACGCCAAAGGGGCTGTACTCGGGATGGATGCTGATGGGAAATTGATTTACTGTAAACCAAAGTCCGATCCCATCTTTGAAACTTTACCCAGCCCTGATAACGGTTGGAGTTCCCCAAAAACAATCTTGTACGATGTGGGAAAATTATACGTCCTGGATCCGGGTGTCGACAAGATTTGGGTCTATTCCCAGGATGATAAAGGATTATTCAGCAAACCCCCCGATTTTTTCTTTAGTGAGAAAATACCTGCGTTAAAAAGTGCAACCTCGATGGTTAACCATCGAGGGGATTTTTATATCCTTTTTAATGATGGGCATTTGATCACGTGTGTCTATGATGTTTGGTACGGGACACCAACACGTTGTGAAGATCCAGCCCTATTTACCGAAGCGCGCTCCGATAAGTCGATTGGCGGTTTAATCAAATATCCGGATGGCAACCCGATATTGTTCAACCAAATCATTTATGCGCCTCCGCCTGACCCATCCATTTACCTTTTGGATCCAAATAAGCTCTCAACCTTCCATCTCAGTTTGCGGCTGACATTGCAAGGGCAGTTCCGTCCGCAACAAGAACAAGCAGAGCTTTATCGTACAGCAAGTGCTTTTACTGTTGGTCAGAACCGAACTCTGTTTCTTGCAGTTGGAAACAACGTTTTAGCGGCAACTTTACCGTAATTAATTGTGGTTGCCCTGTTTAGAGATGATCGTTCGCTTGGGGGGAGTGATCGAAGCAGTACGTACAAAACGAAAACCTATTCTGCCGATATGTAGCAAATCACCGTGTTCAAGGCGGGCGCCGTCTTGTGAGATCGGCGCATAGTTTAGCCATGTGCCAGCCGTTGAGCCGAGATCCGCAATTAGAAAGGAGCCATCATCAAGGTTGGAAAGATGGGCGTGCATTCCTTCCACCGACGAATCTTCTATCACCATAGATGCCTTGAGTGGATTACTGCCGATGATTATATCTCGGGCGATGATGGTGAAAGGTTTTGAATCCTCTCGCGTTTCTGAATTACCAGGAACTTCAATAAGGCGCATAAGATAAGCGCGTTCATGCGAGTCTTCGCGCTTGTTTTGCCAGGGGAAACTGAACCGTGTTTCAGATTCGGAATTGCGAGAATATACGGTCGGAATAGAAGACTGAGAAGTATTTTCATCAAGCCTAACCGGCGTTGACATACCGGGAATAGGTTGGCTCTTCGTCTCGATGGACATTACTCTGGGCCGCGTTACTGGCTCACTTCTGATATGAACTGGTTGTGTTACTGGATCAAGATAGCGGCGATTCGAAATTTTTTGGCGTGTTTCAATGAAAAAGGTTTGTGGATGTAACCTGCCGCCCAATACCAAAGCCCAGAGGAGTAAGAATCCTGCCAGAAAGATGGCGATCAGGGCTATATATTTTCCCTGGCGTCCAATAAAACCAGACAGGCTTTGTTGTTCAGAATGGATCTTAATCCGGATGGGCGTCTCGATACTGACATTGGTCAGGTCGAGTTGGTCGAGGACTTCCACCTGAATGAGGTGTTCCCCTCCGGCTGGATATTTTGTCAAATCCCACATAAAAGAGTCGAAGGGTGGTTGCTTGTTTTCCTGCGTTAGTTGTCCATCTACATATAAGGCAGAATATTTTAATGAGCGCCGGAATCCATCTGGAAAATCAACCAGAATAGAGAGTTTGGTTTGTTCTGGAAGGGTTTTGGGTACGACTTTATCACCTGTCTTTTGAGGGGTGGAACCATCTTGGGCTGGTTCAGTTTGTTCGCTGCGAATGATCTCACGCGGCGGTGAGATGAACATGGGTTGTGGTGGTGCCAGGGTTAAATAAAAAGAACGCATATCACTGGGAAATACTTGATTCACCGCACTAACCTGAACCTGGGTTTTATGGTCCCCAGTATTGCGAATCTGTGATTCGTATGAAAGGCGATAGATATCCCGTAATGGATTGAAATAAAGGTCTGGATTGGGAATAGTCTCTTCACCTGAGAACATGAATATTTTACCGCCGGTCTTGGTTGCAAGATTAGTCAACCCAATTGCACCTTGACTGGAAAAATAGCCTGGGGAAGAAATCATCCAGACAAAAACGTGTACTCGCTGTTCATTTGCATGCGTGATAAGGTTATCAAAGGCAGATGCATCTTCTTTATCTGGTGGGGCAGTAATAAGAAATACGGCGCGTCCCATTCCGTCACGTGGCGATTTTTCAATTGCCATATCGATCGCCTTAACCAGAATGTCGAAATTAAGTTTGAAAGGTTTCTCCAATGGCAAGCTGTTAAACCCTTTAAGCCAGTCGGCATAAGTGGATGCGTGCGTGATCTCAATCCCATTGGATGAAATCAAGCTTAAATCATCATCTCCGTTCATCTTGCTTAAGTCGGTTGGATTCTCTGGTTGGACTTTGTTTTTATAAACCTGGGGTGCCGGTTGAGCAGCAACCCATTGTTGGATCGCTTGGTTGATATTATCATAACGCGAGCGTCCACGCATATCACGCAGCAGAAACATCTCATTGGGGTTGATAGCAACGACCAACTGCATACCTGGTTTGATTAACTTTACGTCTGCACCCTGGATTGGTTTACCATCTTCGGTTACCACCAGGTCGGAGGGTTTCAATTTATTCACCCCAGGAATTTGAGTTTCCAGGAAGGCTGTTATACGCGGAAAAGTATCTGTATCTGGCAAACCAAGAAATACAAGCGATGGCTGTTTGGGTTTGTCCCCCCCGGGTTGTGGTTCAGGAGTTTGCGCCTGTACGGAATGAGCCAAAAAAATTTCTGCCATAATAAGCAGAAAAGTGATCGTCGCGATAACACGTCGTCTATGAAACATAATTGTGCCCTAATCATACTCTATAGACATGAATAAACCATTAATAGGTGTTTAGACTAAGTTAAATATTTGATTAAAATATATTTGTAAAGGCTATCGACATCGAAAAAAAATTGGATTATACTTCCCTGAAGCATTAATATAATCCAAAAGGAGTTTTTTAAATGGAATATCGTTTTCTTGGAAAATCTGGATTGAAAGTATCTGCCTTGTCTTTTGGTGCCTGGGTAACTTTTGGTGACCAGCATGGTGAGGATGTGGCGCTTGAAACAATGAAAGCGGCTTATGAGGCCGGTGTGAATTTTTTTGACAATGCTGAAGTATATTCGCGCGGTAAAGCTGAGACCATCATGGGCAATGTTATTAAGAAGTTGGGATGGAAACGCTCTGATTTGGTAATCTCGACCAAGATTTTCTGGGGTGGAAATGGTCCAAATGAAAAGGGATTGTCGCGTAAACATATCATCGAAGGTACGAATGAGTCTCTCGCCCGTTTGCAAACAGATTATGTCGATCTCATTTATTGCCATCGTCCGGATATTTCCACTCCCATTGAGGAAACTGTGCGGGCAATGAGTTACATTGTTGATTCCGGAAGAGCATTCTATTGGGGTACAAGTGAGTGGA
>JBAXBF010000238.1:0-5269 GCA_037142095.1 Chloroflexota bacterium | reverse complement strand
GAATTCAGGATACGTGCCATTTGCAGCCAACCCAGAGCTGAAAGAAAGACACTAATCCAAAGAGATTGGCGCACAATCGTGCTCATTTTCGCGGCTGGTTTAGTATTGATCCGCCCGTTGACATAAGCGACGAAGGGCAGGGCAGTGCCGCAGATTGCCAGTACACTCAGAAAAAAGAACAGCCAGCGCGGTCCGATGGTCGGGCGCGCGGCATCTACCAACCAGAATAGACCAATCCAACCACCCATCGCCAGAATGAACGCGGCTGGTAATACTTCACGCACAGCAGGAGAAGACTGCGTATTTTCCATTACGATATTCCAAAGCCTCCAAATGATGCTTTTTCAGAAAATGAACTCAGTAAAAAACTATGAGGAGCAAGAAACTTGCCATGCTTACCCAAATAGTCATTGTTCTCACTGAAATTATATCCGATTTTTCTATTGATGAGCTAAATTGAGCTGTAATTGGTATTTTCCCACTAGCATTCATCATGGTAAGAAAACTTACCAGGTCTAATTAACTCAAAAACACAGCGAGACATTCATTATCTCGCTGTGTTTTTTCCGGATGGATCTATTATTGGAGAACCATATTGAGTTGGAGGAAAAACATATCCTGTTTTACCAGAGTTCAATGCTTATCCCGGCTCGCAGAAGGTTCGGATTGGGTCCGATGATCCGGGCATTGTTGCGGTAATTGTAAATCGCTGACCACATATTGCCATTGCCGTAATTTCGTTGAGCAATTTTCCAGAGACTATCACCCGACTGAACTGTATACCACCAACCAGAACGTACGCCTGTCTTAAGCTTCATTATTTACCTCCTTAGATATAAAAAGTTGAACCTTAAAAATTTACTTACCTACCGCATCTTGATATTATTATTCACCGCGAATATGGACGAGTGCGTTAGACTTTAATTATGCACGAAAAACAAGGATATGTCTACCGTGCTTTTACGGTATTTTCGGTTTTGTGGATCCGGCATTTTCGTGTTCCAATAAATCGATCTTTCCCTGCATTGACCAGGGGCCTGTCCAGGTGATTTCGACCGGCAGAATTTGACCCGTTAAATCATTTTGGGTTTCGGCAAAGACGAGTTTATTGGTTGGGGTGCGTCCCATCCAGCGTCCCTTAACTTTTTCTTCGAATAAAACTTCAACTTTCTGCCCGAGATACCTGGCATTGATTTCAGTAGCAATATTCTCTTGTAAATATTCAATCAGGCGAAATCGTCTCCATTTTTCCGCTTCTGGTACATCGTCGCCCATACGCCGTGCGGCAACCGTGCCCGGACGTTCGGAGTAACGTGCCAGATGCACCACATCCAGGCGTAGTTCTGCAACCATATTACAAGTATGCTGGAATTGCTCTTCATTTTCACCTGGAAAACCAACGATGATATCATTCGCAATTGCGGAACCGGGGATGATGGTGCGGATTTGCTCGATTAATCGGCGATATTCGTCTACCGTGTAGCCGCGGTGCATGTTAGCTAGTACTTCGTCATCTCCCGATTGGACGGGAACCTCGATATGCGGCATCACTTTGGGTAGTTCAGCAACCGTCTCCAGCAATTCATGTGTCATCCAATTGGGGTGTGAGGTCAAAAAACGAATCCGTTCGATGCCGTCGATGTCATGGATTTTGCGTAACAAAACGGGAAGGGTGATTTCTTCGGATAAGTCCTTTCCGTAACGGTCAACGATTTGTCCCAAGAGTGTAACTTCTTTGACATCCTGTTCTGCCAAGCCGCGCACTTCTGCTAAAACTTCATTCAGCGGGCGGCTGCGTTCTATACCGCGCCGGTAGGGGATAACACAAAAGGTACAGGCATGCGAACATCCGTAGACGACCGGTACATGGGCGGCAACCAGATGTTTGTTTGCTTGTTTGGGCAGGACATATTCACCATCTAACGTCCAAGGGTCGATCTGTCGTCCCGTGAGATGCTCTATCAATGGCGATGGATCAGAAGGGGCTGAAAACACATCCACGTAAGGGAATTTTTTTTGAAGCGCTTCGTTGTCCTTAACTCCTACCATACATCCCATTAAGTTTATTACCACATTCGGTTTTCGTTTCTTGATGGGACGCAGGCTGGTGAGATGGCCATATGCTTTATCTTCTGCGCTCTGGCGTACGACGCAGGTATTCAATACAATAACATCGGCATCATCGACCCGCTGCGCTTCTTCATAGCCAAGTTTTTCCAGAGTCGAAGCTACGCGCCGCGAATCGGCTACGTTCATTTGACAGCCGATGGTCCAGATATGATATTTCATGGTCAACTACCAACGGTTACGATGGATACGTTCCTGGTCAAAACGATCTTCCTCGGACTTTACTTCATTGGGGTAACCGAGCGAAATAATTGCCAGCGGGATAACCTCTTTCGGCAAGCGGAGTAAGTCACGTGTCCGTCCAACGCGCTCCTCTTGAGGGTAAATACCAATCCAAACTGAACCAAGACCTTTGGCGTGCGCAGCAAGCATGAGATTCTGGGCGGCGGCAGAGCAGTCTTGCACCCAATAACCGTGATGTTTTTCCAGGCGTAAGTCACCACAGACAGCGATGGCAGCCGGTGCTTGCAATAACATCTGAGCATGAGGATGATATTTTGTGATCGTTTCTAATATTTTACGGTCGTCGATAATAACGAAATGCCAGGGCTGTTGGTTGCCTGCTGAAGGGGCTGCCATGGCTGCTTTAATGATATCTACTAGCAGTACTTCTGAAACCGGGCGGCTTTTATACTGACGAATAGAGTGTCTCGTCAAAATTGCTTCGATTACATCCATAAATTATTTATAACTCCTAGGTCAGTTGGTTTAACCAAGCAACAGTCTTTTCCATTGCTTCGGACATCGTAAATTGAGGTTGGTAACCCAAGTCGCGTCTGGCTCGCGAGATATCATAATAGTGACTCATGGCGAGTTCGCTGGCTAAGAAACGCGTTAATCGAGGTTCACCCTTCAAATGGAAAAATTTGTATGAAAATTCCAATATGCCTCCCGCGGTTCTGGCAAGCGGAAGAGAAATTTTCCTCTTTACAGAAGGAATATTTAAACGCACCAATAATTCATTCACGAATTGCCACAAGTTTACTGGTTCATCCTGACTAATAAAATAGACCGATCCTGCTGTGGGAGATCCAGGTTGAAGCGTATCGGCAGCCAGAAGGTGCGCTCGGGCAGCATCCTCGACATAAGTCAAATCAACCTTGTTGTCGCCCTTCCCAACTTGTGGAATCTTACCCTTGCTTGCTAGAGCAATCAGGCGGGGCAAAATTTGTGTATCGCGCGGTCCCCAGATCAAATGTGGTCGAAGACTGACGGTTAGTAAACTGTCTCGATTTGCTTCAATGACCTGGCGCTCTGCGATAGCTTTCGTATGGGAATAGAAATTTTCGTAGTGTTCTGGGTAGGGTATGGTTTCATCACATCCCTCCTGTGGTAAATTATTGAAGACCACGCTCGGAGAACTGGTGAATATTAATTTGTTGACACCTTGCTTCTGGCAAGCTGCGATTATATTTCGTGTGCCGATCACATTAGGTTGGTAGAAAGAATCCCAACTGCCCCAGAAGCCCGCTTTGGCTGCAACGTGAAAGACAGTATCTATGCCAACACAAGCTGCCTCAACCGCTTGAGCGTCCTGGATATCCCCGCGGATGAGCTCTGCGCCAAGAGATTGGATTTCGGGATAATTCCCACGCGCAAAAACGCGCACAGCATCACCGCGCGCGCTCAGTTGTTCAACAATATAGCGACCCAGGAAACCACCGCCGCCAGTTACCAGCGTATTCATGCTGGTACTATTTTACCATGCAACCTTCATAATGGAACAATTTAACCCACTCCCGACACCTATTAAAGCCGCCCGGTCACCTGATTTCAACCTGCCATTTTCCGCCGCATAGGAGATGGCTGAAGGCAGGGCGGCTGAAGCCATATTACCGAAACGTTCCAGGATAAGGTAGATCTGGTTTAGATCCAAACCCATTAATTGAGCGAAGGTATTAATCTGCTTCTTACTGACCTGATGCGGCAGATAAATGTCAATTCCGCCGTTTCCAAAGCCAGGGAATGTTTCGTAAGCCAGTTTCCAGGTATTGAAAATCAATTCAGCGCCGGCACTTAGCAATGTACGCGAGTCTGTCTTCATGTACTCTCTCTGCGCAACGCAAAGACGGTTGTGCTCCGAGGCTGCCATATTGACAGATCCTTCAAGAAGATGTCCACTGCGGGATAGATCTTTTCGGGAGAGTACCATAGCGACACCGCCTGAACCAATCGTCAATGTAGCAAAATTATTGTAAAAATCATCTAAGGTTACTGTGGGAGATTGGAGACGTTTGATGGTAGTCTCAACGACTTCGCGCGTATGTTCTCCGGATACTACCAATCCATAATCGATTTCCCCAGCCTCGATCATAAAAGCAATCGTGTTCATCCCGTTGAGGAAACCAAGACAGGCATTGGTGATGTCAAAATTGATACAGCGCGCAGAAAGCTTTAAGTTACCGTGTACCAGGCAGGCAACCGATGGTTCCAGGTAATCTTTGGCAATCGATGTATTAATCAGGCAGCCGATTCGTTGTGGGTCGATGCCGGCTTTATCAATAGCCTTAACGGCTGCCCGCGTGGCGACCTCGCTGGGTTGGTCATCAAGATCAAAGAAATGCCTTTCACGAATGCCTGTTGGACCCATGAGGCGTCCTTTTTCAATTTCGAGACGTGCCATGGTTTCGGAGATTTGATCTTCAAGCTCTTCCGATGTAACGACATGAGGTGCCTCCTCATGGGCAATCGATTCAATAGCAACATTTTGGAATTTCATAATACTTCCTCCGTTTGATTTTGACGCACTGCGTCAAAATATCTTGTTATTTAACTCCATTTTTCGAGGCTCCAATTCTTCCTTTTTGATTATTTTGTTATCTTGATGATTTAAGAAAGAAAGGAATATAGAAAATAGCAAATTAGTTTGCGAAAATAAAATATATGAACCTTAATATATCCTCTATATAGATGATAATACTCTTAAAATCAAGCTTTGTCAACAGTAATTTTGAGAAAGTTTGCAAAATTTACACCGCATCAAAATAAATTATGACGCAGTGCGTCAATTCTTTTTGCATTCAATTAAATGGATTTACGGGACTTGAGTTGGGGTAGGCAATGATTTATGAAAATATGGAGCTTGCGGCGTGTTTATTTAATCACATTGGCTTCTGGTTTGCGGTCAGCTAAGACAGGCATT
>JBAXBF010000237.1:0-5305 GCA_037142095.1 Chloroflexota bacterium | reverse complement strand
CCGGTTTCCAGGCTGTAATATGCGCCCAAAATATCGATCTCGCCTTCTTCAACTGCCTTCGCCAGAATAACGGACTCCTGGTGCAGGCGTTTGACGGTTAAATGCACGTTGGCGCGGATGGCGTTCTCCAGCTTATCACCTTCCTGGCTCTTGGCTGCTTCCACGGCAGGTTGCAGTGACTCCATCAAAGCGCCTAGACTGCCCTCCATCTTGGTCCCCTCCAGAGCCGCCGTGATCGCCCCGCATTTTTGATGTCCCAGCACTACGATCAAGGGGGCGTGAAGATGCTCCACGGCGTATTCCAGACTGGCGATAGTGTCGCTAAAAGCTGCCACGTTGCCCGCTACACGTACTACGAATAAATCACCCAATCCCTGATCGAAGATGATTTCCGGCGGCAGGCGCGAATCGGAACAACTTAACACCGCTGCGAAGGGATACTGTCCGCCTACCAGCTCTTCCCGCCGCTGCACAGATTGGTGTGGAGATTTTAATTTACCCATCACAAAGCGCAGGTTTCCGACCGCCAGTTCCAGTAGAGAAGCCTTCCACTTTGGCGCGTCGCTTGGCAGGGTTGGTATTTGTTCCTCCGTAGCGGGGATTTTTTCTTTCGCTTCTTCTGCGCCAGACTTTTCAGCGGCGCTTTCCGCGGGGGGCGTGGAAGCGGAAGCAACGCATCCCGAGATCACCATTGTTACAGCCGTAATGGCTGCCGCCCGCATAAATTCACGGCGTGAAAATGATTCTTGAGAGGGATTCTTTTTTAACATAAATTACCTGCCTATTTCGAACCAGATATAATCTTGACTGCGCCGCTTTCCAGGGCGTAATACGCCCCCACCAGTTTTACTTCGCCCGCATGAACTGCATGCGCCACGATTGGGGAAGCCTCTTCCAGTTGTTTGACCGTTAAATCTACATTGGCAAGGATGGCGTTTTCCAGCAAATCGCCGGGATACTGTCTGGCTTTTTCAACGGCGGGTTGCAGCGCCAGTAGCAAATCAGCGATGGATCCTTCAGCCTCACTGCCCTGCAAGGCTGCTGTTAATGCTCCGCATTTCTGGTGTCCCAGAACCATAACCAGCGGTACTTTGAGATGTTCAACCGCATACTCGATGCTGGCGAGGATATGGCTGTTCACCGCGATATTGCCGGCGACGCGGATAATGAAAAGGTCACCCAGACCCTGGTCAAACACGATCTCGGGCGGCACGCGCGAGTCGGAACAACTCAACACTGCCGCCAGCGGGTGCTGACCGGTGGTCAGCTCCAGGCGGCGGTTATTCTCCTGGTTGGGAAATATCCGTTCACCGGCGACAAAGCGCGCATTGCCTGCCAACAAGAGTTGGAGTGCCTGTTTACTGTCCAGATGGGTAGCCATACTGCCTCCTTATGAATAAAATGATAAGTGGTGTATCCTCTTTTTCCGATCGTTATTGGGGTGTCTGCGCAGCAGTTGGCGTACCATCTGCTGGGGCAGGCGTACCTTCTCCGGCTGGTGTACCGAGTGTTTCATCCGCAGGGGTACCGGGCGTTTCTGGTGTGCCAGAAGTTCCCGCACTGCTGCCTGGAAGCTCCCAAAATTCCACGTTGGTCATCTTGACCCGAAAACCAAAACCGGTCGCATTGCCGGATGCCATTGCCAGCGCCACACTACCCGATTCTGAACCGGGATTAGTGAATGAGTCAAAACGATCTACCACCTGAGAGGTATCTTTGAGATAGATGGCATTGAATTTTACATCTTTACCGTCCACAAAGAGCTTGAGGCGCGGACCGTTAAGTGCAAAAACCATTTTTGCCTTACCCTCAGGATTGGTTACATTGGCTGGATCGCCTTTGCCAAGGCGACCGGTGGGCGTGTTACCCGAGATACGAAAGACATTGATTGGACTACCCAGCCCAATGCCCATCAATACCGCGAAGGCATCCTTGCCATTTTGATGAAAGACGAAACCCGGAGCGCAAATCGCCCAGTCTGCAAATTTACCATCCGTCTCCCAGCTCACATCAGCCGAGATGATAAAATTAGCGGCTGTACGTCCGGTTGGTTTAAAGGCAACCACCCGCGCAACGTTCATGGAATTTTCGTAATCCTTGAGTTTGAAGTAAGCGCCTGCGTCCGTGGTAAGGAATTTTTCCTCTTTCAATTTATTGATAACATCCATCATGCCCTGGCTGGGTGATTCGGTCGGGGTTGGTAAGGGTGTGCTGGTTAAAGTTGGTGTATCGGTCGGCACCGGTGTAAAAGTCATGGTCGGCGTCAAGGTTGCCGTTGGAATAGCAGTTTGAGTTTGTACAATGGCGGTCTGCACCAGGCTTTTATACGGGATACCCGGCTTGCATGCGGGTAGCAGAAGTGCCAGGCTGATCATCATAAAAAGAAAACGCTTCATCATTTCTCCTAAGTATAGAATCTTAATCATTTTACCATGAGATAGGGTCTAAAGTTCAAGGAATTTCTGCCGATAACAAGGCTATGGATATATCTAGTTTAGCGAGTGATTCGAGCGCTGTGAAGTCTCAACAAGGGATGTCTCAGATTTCTGTGGCTGTGATGAAACAGCAACAGGATCAGCAGGAACAGTTTGCTCAGGCGATTATCAAGATGATGGAACAGACCCCGAGACCATCTCTGGATGGAACCGGAAAAATCGTCGACATCTTCGCTTGAGGATTACGGATTGTTATCCCGCCAACCCCGGCAATTCACCTATAGAATGCGCCGAGGTAGTTGCGCGTATACAGGCTTGGGTTACAACCTCAGCCGCAAATGCACCAACCACATTGACATTGGCTTGTTTTTCCCCTGCCGAAAGAGCAAAGAGCGTATCACCATCCAACATGGTATTCAAGGGACGGATGGCGCGCGCCATCCCGTTTTGCGCCATTTGAGCCACTTTGTTGGTTTCTTCTTTGGTGAGCGCGGCGTTGGTGGCGACTACTCCGATGCAGGTATTCGATGTCATCTGGGGGCTGCCAAAGATCAGGCTGCCAAAAGGACTTTTCATTACTTGCAGCGTATCGGCAAAGATATCCGCTCCCGCCTCGGAGGGAATTGAATCGGGTTTGCGTACCCCAGCCAGAATCCGCCCGTTGGACGGATCGATCACATCCCCGAAGGCATTCACCACCAACAAAGCCGCAACGATCACGCCATTCCCGATTTCGACGCTTGCCATTCCCACCCCCGACTTCATGGCTTGTCTTATGCCTAAGATTGTACCTACCGTGGCGCCCGTGCCGGCGCCTATGTTTCCTTCCGCTACAGGTGCGCTGACCGCGTTCAGACATGCCTGGTAACCCATCACCGCATCCGGGCGAACATCAGCCCGCCCGACCGCCAGGTCAAAGATGATCGCGGTGGGGACAATCGGCACGACCGCTACACCCGTATCAAAACCAATCTGGCGTTCTTCCAGGTAACGCATCACCCCTCCGGCGGCGTCCAACCCATAAGCAGACCCGCCTGCCAGCAGCACGGCATGCACCTTTTGTACCATGTGCATAGGGCGCAGGAGATCTGTCTCGCGGGTGCCGGGTGCACCGCCGCGCTGATCGATCCCACCTACTGCACCCCCTTTACACAGGATCACCGTGCAGCCGGTCAGCGCCTGCATGTCCTGAGCGTGCCCGACCAGGATGCCGGGCACGTCGGTTATCGAGCCAGTTAAGCCGTCCATCCCATCATCTTGCCCATCAAAACGCAGTAGGCATTACCGTCGATGCGTTCAAGGGCATCATAGCCTGCTTCCAGGTTTTTCGCCAGGACAAAGACGCCATGACGAGGAGCCAGGACTGCCGCTGCCTGTTTACGGATGCGGGCTTCCTGACCACGCATCGCTGCCACAATCACTTCAGCGAGTTCAGGGGAGTGGGCTGGATGATCTGCTACTTCAATCAGATCGCCAAATTTATCTTCCGTAGCCAATACAGCGGGTAAGGTCTGGTTAAAAGCGCAAAAGACCAGTGCGTTTCGAGCGTGCCCATGCACTACCGCCGTTCCATCCGGGTAATACTCTTTGAGCAGTTCGAGGTGTACCGTGCCTTCGCGGGATGACTCTCCGTTCCCTTCCAGTTTTTTGCCTTGCAAGTCGAGCACCAAAACCTGCTCGTAATTCAATTGCCAGCGGTAGACACTGCCTGCCAAACGAGGGGTCATTAAGATCGTGTCATCCATGCGCACGCTGAGATTGCCACCGGCAGAATCGGTTAGGTGGCGGCTGTACATCAGCGCCCCGATCTCGACAATCAACTGTCTCATTTCCTTCACTGAATTGCTCATAATACGATTATTCTCCTATATTGTTAGTTGTTTAACGGCAACCTTCGGCAGCAAAGCCGTGACCAGGCTGCGCTCGATGAAGCCCGCGCCGTGCACTTGGGTATTGGCTGCACCACATGCCACCCCCCAACGCACCATTTCTTCCAGACCTGCCCCCTCCAGAATACATTTACAAACGCCTGCCAGCAGCGAATCTCCACAGCCGACCACATTGATCACCTGCTCCATGCGCAGCACGCCCTGCCAGGCTTGTTTCCCATCCGTAATCAAGAAACCATCGCCCCCCAACGAAACTGCCACCAGCCAGATACCCTGAGCATGGACATCCAACGCTGCCCGCAGGATATCGTCCTTGCAGGTCAATGAACTTCCGATACACTCCGCCAATTCTTCATTGTTCACTTTGAGCATGGTGGGTTTTGCCTTGACCCCCTGTGCCAGAGACTGACCGGAACTGTCCAAGATGGTTTGTGCCCCTTTCTCCTTGGCGATGGTGATCAGGCGGGCATAGACGCCAGCCAGTTCAGAGGTCTGCCCTGAACCGCAAAACAGGCACAGGCTGTCGGATGTGACCAACTGGGAGAAACGTTCCTGCAACTGCTGGATTTCATCTGCGTCCACCTGCTGTCCGGGTTCATAAATGGGGTAAGTCGTGCTGGTCTCCTCTTCATGGATGAGGAGTGAGGTGCGCGTCGGCTGGCGGCAGAAGACAAACTCGGTATGAATACCTTCCGCTTGCATGGAGTCGTCAGCAAAGTGTCCGCTGTAACCGCCTTGAAATCCGCTGGCAACTGCCGCAATTCCCAGGCGCACCAGAGCGCGGGAAGTGTTATTCCCCTTACCGCCGCCATACACCATTTCCACGCGTGAGCGGACAATCTCATTTGGGCGCAGGCGCGCCAATCTTAAGACTTTATCCAAAGAGGGGTGCAGGGTTATGGTAATGACGTTCATAAACCGAAGATTCTGCCCCCATTATACTACAAACTTTGCACGTCTAACCCAGGATTCTTCTTAACC
>JBAXBF010000236.1:0-5314 GCA_037142095.1 Chloroflexota bacterium | reverse complement strand
GGGATAAGAACGGCGCCAGTCACTTTTCCAGAAATGACATCCACAGCGGCATTGGCACCGACTGGGATGACTTCATTTCCTGTCATTGAGGTGGGATCGAGTTCCACCTGAGCTCTCACCGTAGAAACCCCTGAAGATACCGTCAGACTAGGGTCTACCTTAATCACATGTCCTTTAAATTTTTTATTGGGTATGGCGTCAAATGCTACCTCAGTTTCTTGTCCAACCGCAACTTTGCTCATATCGGTTTCATCCAGGTAAGTATCCAGTTGGTATTTACTCAGATCCGCCAACACCATGGCAGGGGTACTATTAACTGACTGGACAACATCACCGGAAATAGAAAGAATCGTACCGTCCATAGGAGCTATAAGATCAAGTACAGCTTTTGTTTGCTCTGCCACATCTAACTGTGCTTTGGCATTTGCCAGGTCAGCTTCAACAACGGCGATGTCATTCGGGTTAGGACCGTCTTTGAGTTTATCATAATCTTGTCTGGCTGTATCCAAATTTGCCTGGGCGACCTGGACGTTATATTCATACCCCAGGCGCGTTACGGCAGAATTATATTCATCTTGAGCTGTATACAGTAAATCCAGGAGCGTCGAACGTTTATCTTTGTCATTGAACTGTCCTCCCAAGAATTTATAGGGTTCAAATGTCGCACGAGCTGCATCGAGTTTTTTCTTCATGGTATCAAAGCCTTGCATGGGCGTCATGTTTGTTTGATTGGCAGGAACCGTATATGTATCGAGGATGTATTGGGCGTCTCTGACTGCTTTTGCATTGGTAACAATCGTTTGCATGGCTGTGGCGCGATTCAATTCGGCTTTTGCAAAGAGGGCATCGCGGGATTGCTGAGCTTTGGCTACATTCAACTTTGCTGCGGTAAGAGAGGCTGCAACAGATTCCGCAGTATCATTGGTTTTCAGACGAGCCAGCAGTTGACCTTTTTTGACTTTATCGCCGACCTTAACGAATAAATCGGAGAGTGTCCCGCTTTGGTCGAAGCCAAGATTGACTTGCGAAACAGGTACGATCTTACCGCTGGCACTAGCGGAAACGGTTAGATCGCTGACGCGCGCCACCGCGGTTTGAAGCGTTCCTGTTCTTTGAACCCTTGTCTTTGCCTGCATGAAATTTGCATAATAATAATAGCCACCGCTGGTGAGGATCAAGACAACGATGAGAACGATCCAAAATATTTTCTTTTTAAACATAGGGTCTCCTTCGGGTATGATGATGGGAAAAGGAAAAACAACCCGAATAAATTAGTATTATTGAATATCATCAGGTATATTATAATTGACAGTTATTAAGAAGTTGTGAAGATTCCCATTGAATAGCTTGGAAATATAACAAAAGCTTACCATTCCTTGACACGATAATCGGAGTATGTTAATATGATACCGGTTTCATAATATACTATTGTAGGAATATTAATATGTCAATTACCATAAGAGATGTTGCTAAACGTGCCGGGGTCGGAATAGCTACTGTGTCTCGCGTACTGAACGATAGTCCTTCGGTGAGTGAGGAGACGCGCCAGCGTGTGCTCGAAGCGATTGCTGATCTGAATTACACGCCCAATCCTATTGCCAGGCGGCTCTCTACTGGAAAAACTTTAACGATTGGGGTCATCGTACCGTTCTTTACCTTACCCGATTTTGTTAAGCGATTGCAAGGAGTCCAGCAGGCACTTTCTGAAACTGAATATGACTTGGTGCTGTTTAATGTAGAAACTTTAGCTCAGAAAGACCGTTATTTGAGCGATCTACCGCGTCATGCCCGTGTTGATGGTGTCTTGGTTATTGCCTTATCACCAAGCAATATGCAAATGGATCAGTTCCACCAGTCAAGCGTCCCGGTCGTCTTGATTGATGCAAGCCATCCTCTTGCCTATCAAGTGGTTGTCGATCATGTTCATGGAGCGAACTTAGCGATGCAGCATCTCATATCTTTGGGACACCGGCGGATCGGCTTTGTCGGAGATCACCTCAATGATCCTTTTGAATTTATCGGCACAAAGCAGCGTTTTCAAGGATACCGTGAAGCATTAGCCGATGCCAATCTGGAATTTTATCCTCATTATCACCAACAGGGAGATCATGGACGGGAAGCTGCCCGCAAGATGGGGCATGCTTTACTAACGCTTCAAGAACCCCCGACAGCCATTTTTGCTGCTAGTGATACACAGGCAATCGGTGTGATGGAAGCCGCCCGAGAACTGGGTTTGCGTATTCCCGACCATTTGTCAGTCGTTGGATATAATGACATCCGTGACTCTGAGTATATGGAACTGACCACTATCCATCAACCTTTATTCGATTCGGGTATGGCAGGGGTACAATTGCTTCTTAAAGCGATTGAAACCACACCAGCCGAACCAGAGAAGGTCATTCTTCCGGTAGAGCTTAAAATACGCCGGACGACCGCCCCTCTTCCCCACTAGATTTCAATGATATAATTATAACAATATATTTTACAGCTAAATATAATCGTCATTTAATCTCTTATCGATTGTCATGACGTAGCTTAAATTGTGGAGGAACGATGAATATCTACCCCAAAATTTTGTTGGTTGTCTTTGTGTTAGTTTTTTGCACAGCAGCGTGTCAGTCTTCTCAAATTTCAACGATACTGGCTTCTTCTCCCAATGACCCTGTATTCATAAGTGGAAAAATTAAATATACTTCTCCCTTTTTTGTCAATAGTCTAGCAGAACCTTTTGTCATGCTAGAAGATGAAGCTGGTTTTGTTAAACGTAACCGTGAGTTCATTTTTACGCTAGCGAGTCAAACCATCGGTCCTGTTGAGAAAACCGGTGATGGGGTGTTAACTTATTATCTTTCCTTACCCAAAATCCCACAGGGCACGTTGGTCGATTTAGATAATAATTCCACGAAGGATAAAGGTGTTCAGGTTTTTGCGATTGCTTACTGGTCGAATACGTGGGGAGGACCTTTCCTGGAAGAGCGAGACGGCACCGGTTGGTCAACAGCCTATACATCTACAATCACGGATCCGGAGAAAAAAAATGAAATTACCGGAGGTACATTGATTGTCTGGGCACCGGATGATAAACAGAGTTTTCCCACTGACTTTGGTGCGGATGGTATGCTTTTTACGAAAGATGATCCCATTGCAATTATTCCGGCTGGATACAACTTGATTGACCTTAACCAGAAACCTTTTCATGTCTATAAAGAATTAGAACCGAAGATCGACCTGAACGAAGGCGAGGGGGCGGTCAAAGATTTTAGCAAGATGCAGTATGGTGAAGCATTTGACACGATGTTCAAACGTGCCTCAGTTGAATACCCCTTCACAACAGAAAAGAAAATAGATTGGGAAGCATTATTTGCTAAATATTCTCCGCAGGCTGCCAAAGCCAGGGGAGACAACGAGTTTTATCAAATTATCCATGACCTCACCTTAGAATTTCCTGATGGACATGTTGGTGGACCGTTCAATGCCAAGGTTTTTTACCGAGAATGCGGCGGTGGTTTTGGGATGTTGCTTACTGAATTAAGTGATAAACGCGTGATCGTTTCTAAGATTTTCCCCAGCGGTCCGGCTGCAGAGGTTAATATTCAGGAAGGTATGGAAATAATTTCATGGAATGATCAGCCAATCGGAGACGCCATCTCGCAGGTCATACCCTATTTTGGAATTGGTTCTACCGAGCATACTAAACGCTTGGCGCAAATTCTATTTCTTACGCGTGTTGCACCAGATATGCAAGTAAAAATAAAGTATAAGAATCTACAATCAAAAGAAAATGAAGCAACTCTTAAAGCGATTTCCGAATATGACTCTCTCCAATTCGCTCTATACGGTGAAGGATCTGGTACTGTATCTCTGCCCATTGAGGCAAAGATGCTGGGAGATTCAGGGATGGCGTATATTAACATTAACACTTTTTCAGATGACGATAACCTGGAAGCCCGCCTCTGGGATCGGCATATCAAGAAGATGACCGATGAAAAAATACCTGGTTTGATACTCGATTTGCGGAGGAACGGAGGCGGAAATTTAGGGTTGGCAATGAGTTTCGCTGGTTATTTTTTTGATAAAGAGATAACCCTTTATCAGCGATCATACTATAACGAAAATACCAAGTCTTTCGAAGTTGAATCGATACCTACCCGGATCAAACCTGCTCCAATCTTGTATTCTGGTAAGATAGCTGTTTTAGTCAGTCCAGATTGCGTGAGTGCTTGCGAGGGTTTCGCATATGCGATGGCGCAGAATGGACGCGCTAAGATCATTGGTCATTATCCAACCGCCGGTGCATTTGGAGAAGTTGGACGCGGGCAATATAAACTTCCCGGTGATATCAATTTGCAGTTTCCAACTGGTAAACCGGAGTCGATGGATGGTAATTTAATTATCGAAAATACCGGGGTCATACCGGATATTTTCGTTCCAATAACCCGGGAAAGCGCTCTTGATAAGCAAGATGCATTACTTGAGACTGCGGT
Source organism: Chloroflexota bacterium (assembly GCA_037142095.1). Taxonomy (GTDB): domain Bacteria; phylum Chloroflexota; class Anaerolineae; order Anaerolineales; family DRKV01; genus JBAXBF01. The sequence continues at coordinate 830 of JBAXBF010000236.1, read as the reverse complement.
AAAGGAAGTCAGTCAATAAGGTTAAAATAATCTCAATATCAGCAGCGTGGTATAATAAGAACAGCATATATGTTTAATTTCAATTTGCCCAGTAGTTCGGAACAAGGGAAGCCAATGCGGCTGAAGTGTATTACTTGTGAAGCATTAACCCGCCTGGTATATCTTTGCGCGGCTGAGAGTAAACATAAAATCGATATCACATTGGTAAAAATTGGGTTGCACGATACACCGAAAGAGCTTCGCCGCCGGTTACAAAATGAGATCGATACTGCTCCCGAAAACGGTTATGATGCTGTGTTACTGGCGTATGGTCTTTGTGGTAAAGCTACGGATGGGTTGGTTGCCAAAGAAATCCAGCTTGTCATTCCACGTGCTCACGACTGTATTACACTTTTCCTGGGCAGCCGCCAACGTTATAACAAACAATTCGACCAGTGTCCTGGTACGTATTGGTATGTACTCGACTATCTTGAGAGAAGAGATGCGGATAGTACTGTTTTATCACTCGGTTCCGGAAGCATTGACTTTGATATTCATTCTAAATATGAGGAATATGTCCAAAAATATGGAAAAGATAATGCTGATTATCTTCTGGAAACGATGGGTGCCTGGACGCAACACTATACCCGCGCCGTGTTTCTCGACATGGGGCTCGGTTATATTGATGAGTTAGAAGCCAAGACAATCGAGCAAGCCCAGCAACGCGGTTGGACATATGAGCGCATGGCAGGTAATATGGTTCTCATTCGTCGTTTATTGAATGGGGATTGGGAAAACGATTTTCTTGTTGTACCTCCAGGCAACCAGATTCGGATGACGGGCGCAGGGGA
>JBAXBF010000235.1:0-5319 GCA_037142095.1 Chloroflexota bacterium | reverse complement strand
AGACATCTTTACCTTCTCAATTTGAAGGAAAAAGCTAGAAATGACGCGGACTGCGTTATAATGGTACGCTTATGGGAGAAATCGCCGCACTCGGTACCGCCATCTTTTGGGCATTCACATCTGTATTTTTCACCTCAGCCGGCAAGCAAGTTGGTTCCGTTATCGTCAACCGCGTACGCCTGGTCTTGGCTGTCGCCATTTTAAGTCTTACCCATCTCGCTTTAACCGGACAACTTGTGCCGTTGGGGGCTGAACCCTATCGTTGGTTTTGGCTGGGGTTATCAGGAATTGTCGGGCTTGCCTTGGGAGATACTTTCCTTTTTCAATGTTATGTTCTCATTGGTAACCGTCTGGGCACGCTGCTCATGGCAAGCGCGCCGGTTATCTCTGTGATTGGAGCATGGATTTTTCTGGGAGAAATGCTCGGTGTATATGATATTCTTGGAATCAGTGTGTGTTTGTTTGGGATTGCGATGGTTGTTTTGGAAAAACGGAACGGCAATGGTAATCATACACCGCATACCCGTCGCCAGTACACCATCGGTATCTTGTTCGGTTTTGCTGCGGCTACCTGTCAGGCTGCCGGGTTGATCCTGGCGAAAAAAGGTCTCGACCATGATTTTCCACCGCTTTCTGCCACATTGATGCGCATGTTGGTCGCTTTGACGGTTATTTGGCTGATTACCCTGGGCATGGGGAAAGCGAAGTTCACCATCCAGCAGGCTATTCAGAATCCGCTTGCTTTGCGCGCCATCATCGGCGGGGTTATCTTTGGTCCCTTCTTAGGAGTATGGCTTTCTTTAATCGCCGTTCAACATGCGCCGGTCGGAATTGCATCGACCTTGATGGCGCTTTCGCCAGTAGTGGTTCTGCCGATTGCCAAATGGGGATTTAAGGAACACGTCAGCGCCCGTACCGCCATCTGGACTTTGGTGGCTTTGGTGGGAGCGGGAATTATATTCTTGGCGTGACCGTTATATAGGCTTATTTCATTCCAGTGCTGGTCAATACCCGCACGATGATATCATCCAGTAAATTTGAATCGATCTGCGAGCCCATGCGCGCCGTAACGGCGCTGCGAATACGCTGCGCAAGATCTGGTTTGGTAGGTTGGCTTGGCGTTGAGCTGCTTACCGCAGGGATCCGAACATTTGCAGCTCCAGAGCTTTCGGATTTACCCCGCACGAGTTTCATCCCCAGACGGTTGGCTTTTTCATAAGCCAGTTCAGTCAAGACAATATTGTCATCGATTTCCAATGACAGGATGCCACGTTTGACCAGGTCTTCGATATCTTCTTCGGTATAGAACGCTTTCGACATAATAAGAGTCTCTTCGCCTAATAATTCTTTGCGGCAGGTGATGGGGCGCTTGTTGCTGGTTTTTCGCCGCTGGGTCCTTGGATGATCTTAACCCCGGCGCTGGCGCCGATGCGGGTTGCCCCGGCTTCGACCATATTTTCGGCATCTTCATAGGTGCGTACTCCTCCTGCCGCTTTAACCCCAATCTCGGGTCCAACCACGCGCCGCATCAAGGCGACGTCATGGACGGTTGCCCCGCCGCTGGCGAAACCGGTGGAAGTCTTCACGTAGTCGGCGCCGGCTTCCTTGGAGAGTAAACAGGCGATCGTCTTTTCTTCATCGGTCAGGAGGACTGCCTCGATGATGACTTTGACAAGCGCACCGCGGGCATGAGACGCGTTGACAACGCCGCGAATATCTTTCGCCACCAATTCCAGGTCACGGGCTTTCAACGCTCCGACATTGATCACCATATCAATTTCGGTCGCGCCCTGCTCGATGGCTTTTTGGGTTTCAAAAACCTTGGTCTCTGGAGTGGTCGCCCCCAGGGGAAAGCCGATCACCGTACAGACCTTGACTGGCGACCCTTGCAGTAATTGGGTGCATAATACCACCCAGGTCGGGTTGATACAGACCGAGGCAAAACCATGTTTGCGTGCCTCGAAACAAAGCTGGGCGATTTGATCGGGAGTTGCATCTGGTTTGAGCAGGGTATGGTCGATCATCTTTGCCAGGCGAATATCCTGCGGGATCACTCCGACTGTCGAAGATAACCTCTCCGCACCAACATTGACCACTTTTCCGGCTCGATCAAAGCAGGTTCGGACGCAGAGTTTATCGGCGCAGTTAACCTTGCACTGCGAATTTTCTGGATCTGTTGCAGATGCTTCCTGTTCCAGCATGGCAGCCAATACTTCATGGGTTATGATTTCAACCAATTGTTCAACGGTCTTTCTATCCGCATTCATAATTGCTCTCTATTTTTGATATAATTTTTCGACGGCTATGATCTTGGCGACTCGCCCGGCGTGCCGCCCGCCGCCAAATTCTGTCGTAAGCCAGGTTTTGACGATCTGTTTGGCGAGATTTACGCCAATCATACCGGCGCCCAGGGTGAGTACATTGGTGTCGTTATGCTCGCGGCTGTTCACTGCGGATGAATAGTCGTATGCCATGCCAGCCCGCACCCCCGGCACTTTATTGGCGACGATGCAACTGCCGATGCCAGCGCCATCGATCACGATCCCGCGCCAGGCTTTGCCCGAGGCAACCAGCGTCGCCACCGCATGGGCGAAATCCGGGTAATCTACGGCTTCTTTGCTGTTGGTGCCGGCATCCATCACTTCAAAACCCATAGATGCCAGATCTGCTTTGAGGACTTCTTTCAGTTCAAAACCGCCATGATCCGCTCCAATGGCGACCGTCTTGCGCTCTGATGGTTTGTCTTCGCTCCTGGTTTCCGCCTGGACAGGCGCGTCTAGCGGCTTTACCGCCGTTTGGGACAATCCCATCGCCTGGTTAAGGACGCGCTGTACGATTTGGTGGATTTCGGCATCGGATATATTGCTGTCAGAAAGATTGCTCACGTTTACCTGCTGTTCGTTTATTAGAAAAAAGCCAAGATGAAGATAAATCTAAGCGGAAAAACAATCTCATCTTACCAAAGGGATTTCATAAAGTCAAGCACGCGTTGTTAAAAGAAGCTACTGGTTAGCCAGCATCTGCTCTCATTTTTCCATATTTAAACTTTGTGATTTAATACGGCGGTTCAGCGGGACCTTCATACCCGCACATCCCTACGCGGGGAGAGTTGACGATCTCGATCGGTTCGCCATATTCGGTATGCGGATGATCTTCGACATGCTTTTCGCATAAAGTACCCTTTGTGTCCCCTTCAATGAGACATTCCATACATAACCAAACGGCAGGTTGATTACATTCCTGACATTTTAATTTCGGTTGCAGATTGCGTGACATGAGAAAGATCGGGTTTTTGCTTAGAGGAGCACCAATCCGCGAATCCAAAACTCGGATATCCGTCTCCGAAGTCGTGCCATAATCATAAAGGTGACGCAGCACCAAACCTGTCTTAAAGATGGAATCAGCCTTTCGAGATATTGCGATTTCGGTACCACCAAAACCGCCGATGGTGAATTCACTCAAATGTCCACAGCATTCCAGCCAGATTGCACGCAGATATTCATCCAGTATGCTCAATGTGTACGAACCGCGCATTTCAAGATCCAACCAAAAGTCTTTAACGTAAGCGTCCTCTACGCGCAGATGCCAGAGTGTTTCCGTAGGTGTTCCAATCGTTTTGCTTATCGAAAAAGCACGTTTGGGGCATAATTCTAAGTGTTTTCTCATCCCCCCTTTGCTGAATTCTTCCTTACAGAAGGCACAAATACCGCGTGATTGTGGATTTCGAGACATAAGATTCCTCCTAAATTCGTCAAGTTCCTTCTATTCTACTACATTTCAGCCATTTCTTTCAATGCCTGGCAAATATTAATCATCTGTTTATTAATCCCGCAAATAGACCATCATCGATAATTTAAGCCAGTCGTCGATGGTTTCCTTATTTTTCAATTTGCCGAAGATCAATTTTCCGGCGTCCATCAGGCGCGCCAACACTTCGTTCTTGACTCGCGGAACATATCCCAGTTTATGCCCATCCATGTCCAGGATTAAGATCGCTAAAGGGTCATACGGATTATCAGGCTCCCGTTTAAAGACGAAAAGGTCTTCAACTGCCAGGCGTCCTTCAATTTCGGTCAAGTCCACATGCGTGGTACCGGCAACATGGCAATCGAGGAGGAATATCTCCGACACAAAGGGCATGGGTAGATTCTTATCATCGAACAACCCTTTGGTTAATCCTAAAAAATGGTCATCAATGGGGATAAGCGCGCTGCTCATTCTTACTCCGCTAATAGTTCATTCATTGTAGTTTTCAGATAAGCCAATTGAATCTTAAGCATATTGATCTGTTTTTCGAGAATGTCTTTCTGCTCCTGAATCCAGAGTGGATCCAGAATCTGCTTGCAGATATTGAAGGGGAAGATCTGTTCTAAATCCTGGAGATACTTTAATAGCTGCTCGTTCTTTTCCATCAAAAGATCACGAATGTTTTTCAATTCACTGAAGCTGTCGACTTTTAAAATCCGCTCGCCTTCTTCTTCGGTGAGGAGGGCTAAGCTTCTCAGGGTTTCTAAATCACCCATTTCATAGGCACGCGATACTTGGTACCACAATTCCTGTTTCGCTTCGGTCAGATTTGGGTTCAAATCCGGGTGTAGTTTTTTTGCCAGCGTGCGGTATAACCTGTGCAACTCTTTGCTGTCTGCCTCAGACATGAGGTTGGTGAAATGGGTTTCCGCCCAACGGTTCTTCTTGAGTAATTCCCGGACTTTCTCTTGCCAGACGATAAATTCTTCATCCAGCTTGCTCTCGATTTCGAGCATATCCGGTATTTCATTGCGGTTTAATTTGGCGCGCACCAATTCAATTTTGCGCCGCGTACGCTGCGCCTGCACTTGCAAATCCAGCCGTTCCAATAGCAGTACCCCAAATTCGATTTGGTACTGCGCTTCTAGGTTAGGCTTAATGGTTGTAATCAGCTTATCGCGTTCGGCGATCCGATCGCCCAGCCTTTGGCGCAGCGATTCACATTCCTTGCGTAATAATTCTATCTCAGGGTGGATTTGGAGTTGCATGGGCTATGGTATCAGGTCATTCAGGGTAATGTACAAGACGCATTCAAGCGTAAACGCTTCTATATGGGTAGGATCACGATTCTTCTACCCGATATTGCGCCAGTTCTTCGCGCACCACGCGGCGCAGCATTTCTTCCAGAGAGACCTGATGGCTGAGGATATACTCGCGCAATGCCTGGTTGAGCATGGTCTGGTAATTTCCGCCACCCTGTTGATCCGCCTGTTGGCGGAACCAATTCAGAACATCCGTATCCAGACGGATGGTAATGCGCTCTTTTCCGCTGGGCAGCGGCAGCACTGCGCC
>JBAXBF010000234.1:0-5340 GCA_037142095.1 Chloroflexota bacterium | reverse complement strand
CATAGATAGACCGTTTTATTTTTATTGGGAATATTCTTTGTCTAATTGTTTTTACAACGATATGTCAATCAGTTTCTGAGTCAAATAGAGAAGTTCTTACAGAGATAGCATCATTCTACCACAAACGATGAGTTTTTATGCGCCAATACCCCTAAAGTTACTCTTTTTTTTGAGGTATCACGTACAGCAAATACTCGTGATAATTATGGCAATAACCGGCGCTTATCTTTATTTATTACCATATTGGGTAAAATGGAAGCGTGCTAAAGCTAAGGAAACTAAAAGTGTTCTTTAATTTTTAGGAAAGTTGGATTTACCCAATAGAGCTAATTCAAAGACTAAACTCGGCGATAGAAGGGTGAACTGCTCCGAAATTTCAAAAACGGGGTACAATAAAGGTATGGAAGAAACTGTGCGACTGGTAACGGATGGCGCCTGCCTGCGCAACCCGGGAGCGGGCGGCTGGGCGGCTTTGATCATACGCGGCGGCGGTGTGGAAGAATACGGTGGGTATGAAGCCGATACGACCAATAACCGCATGGAATTGCAAGCAGTGGTCGAGGGTCTGCGCCGCATCGGGAAGGGCACGCCGGTCGTAGTGGTTAGCGACAGCACTTATCTGCTGAATGGTATCACCAAGTGGCTGCCTTTATGGAAGGAACGCGGCTGGCAGACAAAGATGGATACCCCGGTCTTGAACCGCGATTTGTGGGAGCAACTGGACTCCCTCAACGGCAGCCATATAAGCTGGGAATGGACGCGCGGTCATGCCGGCGATCCAACCAACGAGCGCGCCGATTTTCTAGCGCGCGCCTTTGCGCGCCGGAAGCAGCCGCGCTTCACTAACAAGCTGCCAGTCGCTGTGCCAGGTTACATTGCCCCACAGCCGGTAAAATTGAAAACACCTGTCCATCTCGCCGCAGACTTCACTGCCCACAGACCCACCCAGATTACGTACTTATCCCTGGTGGATAGCGAACTTCAGCGCCATTTTAGCTGGGAGGCGTGTAATAAACGGGTCAGCGGGGTGTTCAACGCCAAATTCAAGAAGTGTGCTTCGCTGGAAGAAGAAATGATGCAGCTCGAAAAGTGGGGAATAAAACGCTCGATTTTAGAAGCGGAATCGAAGAAGCCCGATTCTTAAACGATCAATATTGGCGTAGCTCTTGACGCAAGCCAGGTAAAAACGCTATAATTAGAGTCGATAATAGAACATAAGTACTATAGCCGGAAATAAAATCAACCGGCTGTTTTTTGGGGTAAAAATAGAACATATGTTTCATCAAGGAATAAGGACATGACAATCGATGAGTCGACAAAATATGGCAATCTATCTACGGCTTGGAAATCTTATCTTGATCAATGGGTGTACCGCCAGGGGCTTTCTCTGCACATCCTGGATTGGGAACGTGCATTGTTAGAGAACGGCTGGCGTGCTCTGGCGGCTAAAATTCTGGCGGAGGCGGTTTTTGCCGCAGCCCAGGATGAAGATCCGTCACTGGCACAGGAAATTCGGGACTGGCTGGGATCTAAGACAGCGGCTTGCTTTTTTGAAGTATGCGACATCCCGGATAGTAAGGTACTGCGCTGGTTGGAGCAAGGCTGCCCCCTGCCGCACGACTTGGAAAACTGTCTTTTCCAACCCAAAGCTGATCCGCCGCTTGCGCTCGATGGAATCCGCGCCGGTCTGTTGACATTCAAGCCTTATGTGCACCTGACCCCCGCTGAAATCGAGGACATTCTGATCGAAGGAAATGACAACCTGATAAAATTGGAGGAGGAAGAATGAATGGTAAATTGAAGTTAGCTTTGGTGATTCCGGTCCGTGCGGCGCAGATCACGCAAGGCTGGGGTGAAAACCCGGCTTATTATGCTCGTTATGGGCAGGCTGGACACAACGGGATAGATATGGTCAGTGCGAATGGCGATTTGTCCATCCTAGCCGCGGCGGAAGGTGTGGTGCAGAAAATCGCGGCGGAGACAGGCGGATATGGGACTTACATGGTGGTGCGCCATGCCGGCTTCGCAACCCTTTACGCCCACCTGAGTACCCTGAATGTGCAAAACGGGGAGCGGGTGAAAGCCGGGCAGATTATCGCGCAGATGGGTTGGAGCGGTAACGTGATTCCGGCGGACGAACGCGGTACGCACCTGCACTTTGGGCTGCTGGTAGACGGTGTGCGCATCAGCGGCTATCCTGGCGGATACACAGACCCAACCCCTTACCTGGCAGAACAAGCCCCACCCGGCGAAAAAACCGTGCCAAAATCGGACGATCCTGAGGAAGCGTTGGTTCAGTTGCCAGCCGATTTCGTGGTGGCGGTGGATGAACTGAACCTGCGCGGGGGACCCAGTGTGAACCAAGCCTTGCTCGGCTGCCTGCGGCGTGGAACTCGTCTGCATGCCGAGCAGTCCATACAGGATGAAACCGGAAATATATGGTATAAAGTTAACATTGAAAATGTCTGGATCGCTTTCAAATGGCATAATACTCAATTTCTAACGAAGAATTAACCAATTAACCTTGTAAAAATGCAAAATTAGTTTGCATTAACGCGATGTGTTATGATATAATTTGTGGAGGAGAATTTCTCAACTCAATATTGGCTCAAATATTATCATTATTAGCAGGAGGACAAACATGTCATACGAAGAAAAAATCCGTCAAGCAAGATCCAGTATGTCGAAGAGCTTCGGCAAGTTAGCCGATTTTCTGCTGGATGAATATGTGGATGCAGCCTTCATGACTGCAACCGAACTCGCCGAGCGTCTCGATCTGGATGCGGCTACCGTGGTACGTTTTTCGCAATATCTGGGATACAAGGGTTTCCCCGAAATGCAGAGTGAAATTCGGGACCGAGTGCGGGGAGACTTGCTCATCCGTCCCAAGCAGGCGCGCGTCTCCGAGTCGATCCCTGGTCAAATTGTGGGTGCTTTACAAGAGCTCTCACTGGCATTGGAGCAGACCCGGATTTCTCTGGACACCGACCAGGTCTCCAAGCTGGTGGAACAGATGGGCGCATCCCGGCGCATCCTGGTGTTAGCCGAAGGTCCCGCCCAGGCAGCCGCGTACAACATCACGCACCTGCTTGAACCGGGCGGTTTCCGGGTCAACATCGTCCGCCAGGGCGTCCTGGCACTGGCACAGACAGTCTACACCGCCATCCCACAAGATTTGTTCATGGCGATCGAAGTTACCGGCGAAATGCCGACCATCGCTTATGCGCTGAAAGCGGCGCGTGACCGCGGCATCCCCACCGCCGCCATCGTCGGTTCCCCAGCCCATTCCACCACCCAGATGGCAGATGTTGTCCTGTCAGCCCGCTCTCATCCTTCTCTGGAAGTGCGCATGGTAACCGTGGATGCCGTTGTCTATGCTTTAGCCCAGGCAATCCGCTGGCGCTTTGCTGAACGGTTCAGCGGTGCCCAGCAGGAAATCCACGATATCGCCACCAGCATCCAGGAAGGGCGAAGGTAATTCCGAATGCGACTGGTGCGTTTTCAACAAGCAAAAGAAGAAGCGCGCTACGGTTGGATCTACGAAGATAAAATTGGAACGGTGGAAGGCTCCATCTTTGGAGAGTACCACCGTTCTACTGCGGATATTCGGTTGGCAGCGGTGCGCCTATTGGCACCGGTGCAACCCAGTAAAATCATCTGCGTGGGTAGGAATTACCTTGCCCACGCCAGAGAACACAACGCAGACCCACCCGAGATCCCGCTGTTGTTCCTCAAACCGCCTTCGAGTGTGATCGGGGATGGAGACAGCATCATCCTGCCGCCGCAATCCCAGCAAGTGGAACATGAAGCCGAACTGGCGGTTGTGATCGGTAAGCGCGCCCGCTGGCTGACGCCGGATGTCGTCCGCCAGTATATTTTCGGTTACACCATCGGGAATGATGTAACTGCCCGCGACTTGCAGAACAGGGATGGGCAGTGGACGCGTTCCAAAGGGTTCGACACATTTTGCCCGCTTGGTCCGTGGGTCGATACCGACTTTGACCCCACCGATGCCCTCATTACCTGCCAGGTAAACGGCGAGATGCGCCAGATGGCATCCACGGTGGATATGATCTTCAGCGTATACCAACTAATTGCCTTCATATCTTCCATCATGACTCTGGAAGCAGGAGATGTCATCTTGACCGGCACACCAGCCGGTGTCAGCCCGATTAATAACGGCGATGTCGTCGAGGCTTCCATCGAAGGTCTCGGAAAATTGAGCAATCCGGTGCAAAGCGAAGTAGCTCGGTAACCGGCAGGAATCTACCAGGCAGGGAATTGGAAAACAAGTCCCTATAGCATAGACCCCTGTCTGCGGAATCACCGCATGTCTTTTCTATCGGCGCAAAGCCTGCGTATCATAATTTGGTTAGCAATCTCGATCCTCGGTTTGGGTGTTCTATTCACACTGGGGATCGGGTTACGCGCCCTGAACCAGTCTGCCAGCACGCTTTATTTTCGCCAGAAAAACAGACGGGTGTGGGAAGCTTGGATTCTCATTTTTGCCGCTTTTCTCTTTGCCGTCTTCGCTTTGGCGATTTTCATCCTGCGCGAGCCAGTGGTGGAGATGAATTTCCCACCAACTGTCACCACCACACCTTCCCCAACCCTGACCCAGACTACTACACCCACCCTCACGCCCTATTTTAGCCCTACCCCCACCTTCACACTTACTCCCCAGATCCCGCCGGTGGTTGGGCTGCGCTTCGAAAGCAGCGTTACCCCGGATCCAAATGCCCAGTTCAGCGAGCTGATGTTCACTCAGACGATTGACGAAAACGTGCGCCCATTGAAACCGGGTACAAATTTCAAGAATCCGCTGAATGAACTCTATGCAGTCTTTCATTATAAGGCTGTCAATAAAGGCATCCAGTGGAGCGCGGTCTGGCTGCGGGATGGGGAAATGGTGCATTACGAAACGAAAGTATGGAAAGACCCCAGTGAAGGTTTCGGTTACACCAACTGGAAGCCAGAATCGCCGCAAGGATGGCAGCCCGGGCATTATGAAGTCCAGATATACATAGGCACAGAATGGAAGAAGATCGGATCTTTCAAGGTGGAAGGCGATGCGCCTACTTTAACCCCGTCCCTTACACCAACCCAAACCGGCACAATTTACCCGACAGCCACGCGCACGCCCACACCAACCCATACCGCGACTGCCACGCACACACCGACTGCTACACGCACTTTCACCCCGACTGTGACCCCCTCTCAAACGCTGACTCCCACCGCCAGTCACACGCCGACCCTGACGCCCAGCGTCACCAGTACCATCACACCCACAGTTACATCCACTTTTACACCTTCGCCGACGGATACCGCCACACCTTCACC
>JBAXBF010000233.1:0-5379 GCA_037142095.1 Chloroflexota bacterium | reverse complement strand
AAGATACGGGAATCGCGGAGTTCCCACGCGCCTGTTATAATCCAAGAAAGGAATTATTAAGATGAAAACACCGACCGCACTGCGTTTTCCCTCCCATTCCCGTGACGATGAGACCCGGCGCACTTCGCGCGTGCTGGAAATCATCCAGATGATCGCCATCGCCCCCCGCCGCTGGAGCCGCAAACGACTGTCCGAGCATTACGAGGTGAGCGAGCGTATGATCCAGAAAGATCTGAAACTGATCAAGTATAAGCTGGGCTTGAGGTTGAGCCATTCGCGCGAGGGCTATGAGTTCGAGCGCACGCCGCACCTGCCGACCACCGCCTACTCATTCGCCGAGGCGCTGGCGCTCTTGACCGCCGCCCGCAGCGCCCAGACTCTGCCGGGGGTCAATTCGGCTGAGCTGGCAGCCGCCATCGCCCGCCTGGAGTCGATCTTCCCGCTTGAGATTCTGCCCCTGCTGCGCGAAGCCACCGAACAGCTCCCCAGACGGGCGGTGAAGGTGCACCGCCAGACGATGTTGGCACTGCTGCACCGCGCTCTGGCAGAACGCCGCCGGGTGCAAATCCTGTACGCCACCGCCTCCCGCCAAGGAGATGTGCACCCGCGCGTGGTCGAGCCTTATTCGCTGCTGCCTTACGGGCGTTCCTGGTATCTGATCGCTTTCGACCACCACCGCCAGACCATCCTGCAATTCAAGATCGACCGCGTGCAGGAAGCCGAGATTCTCGACACCGTTTATACGCTACCCAAGGATTTCGACGCTGATGCGTATCTGGGCGATACGTGGGGGATGATGCGCGGGGCGGATTTCAAACCGGAGGAGGTGCATTTGCTCTTCGACGCCACCGCCGGGCAGTGGGTGAGCGAGGAGAACTGGCACCGCAGTCAGGAGATCGAGTTCCTACCTGATGGCCAGGTGCGCGTGCGTTTCTTCGTCGGCGTTACGCCCGAGATGGTGAACTGGCTGCTGTATTATGGGGAACGTGTGCTGGTGGAGAAGCCGGATTGGCTGCGGAAAGAGGTGCGGGAGAAGCACCAGAGGGCAGTTGATAATTTCCAGGATATATAGAGGCTGAGGAAAGTTTATGGCACCGGACATTATGTCAAATTTCCCAAAATTCTATTCTTTATGGGCGAAAACCCATTCTGGGGATGGCGGAATCCATTTGCTTATTTATCATATGGTAGATGTAGCCGAAGTTTTCTTAAAGCTATGGGAACTGGCGTTACCTGAAAGCATTCGGTCACAATTTGGGCACGATCTCAATCTCAAAGAAGATGAAACAAAAGCCTTACTTTCTTTCTGGATAAGCTTACATGATATTGGCAAGGCAAGCCCAGCCTTCCAACAAAAATATCCTCCTATGAAGGATGTCTTAATCCAAAAAGGCTTTAAGTTACAAACCGAGGGTTCTTATATTCCCATGCCGCATGCTTTGGTAAGTGCCTGGGTCTTGGAAAAATTATTTGTTCAGGCAAAGATGCCTCCCCGTCCTTCCAAACGTCTGGCGCGTGCCCTCGGTGGGCATCACGGCGTTTGGCCCACTTCCGACCAATTATCCAGCCCGCAACGTAGCAGTAACCTTGGAGATAAAAATTGGGATGAATCTCGTTATGAAATCTTTCAGGCTCTCACCAACCTCTTTAAGCCCCCGGCTTTTGTTCACCTGCCAGAAGCGATGTTGGCTGATAATGTGTTCATGACCCTTTTCTCTGGTCTGACGGTTGTTGCAGATTGGATTGGATCGATGGAAAATTATTTTATTTTTGAAGGGAATCCCCAACCACTGCAACAATATGCTGAACTATCGGCTCAGCGGGCAGACCTTGCGATTAAGTCATTGGGCTGGTCTGGTTGGCTGCCCAATGGGAAAAAACGTTCTTTCAGCCAAATGTTTCCCAAAACCCCTGTGCCCAATGACATTCAATTGGAGGTCTTTGCGGTGGCGGAAGAAATCCAGCCTCCGGTTCTGGCAATTATTGAGGCTCCGACTGGCACAGGGAAAACTGAGATGGCTTTTCTGTTGGCGGATCGCTGGTTGCAAACTGACCAGGGGCGCGGCATCTATATCGCCATGCCTACCATGGCGACCAGCAATCAGATGTTTGAACGGACGCGCCGCTTCCTCGAAGAAAGTTATCCAAATGACTTTGTGAATTTACACCTTGCGCACAGCCAGGCGTTATTCTCAGAGAATGTCAAAGAGATGATCTTGAGCCAGATTGGTGAAGATTCTCAAGGTCAGGTGGCAGCCGCAAGTTGGTTCTTACCGCGTAAACGTACTTTGTTAGCGCCTTTTGGGGTGGGTACGGTGGATCAGGCACTATTGTCTGTTTTGCAAACCCATCATTTCTTCGTCCGTCTGTTTGGGCTGACACATAAGGTCGTGATATTCGATGAAATCCATGCCTATGACACCTATATGTCTGCTCTGTTCCAGCGTCTTTTGGCTTGGTTAGGAAAAATTGGGACCTCAGTCATTCTTCTCTCTGCTACATTGCCTGAGGGAACGCGCCGCCAGTTGGTAGAAGCCTATACCGGTACCGATTACCAACCGCCGGAGACGGTGGCATATCCACGTCTGACGGTTGCACATAAAGAACACACAGACGTTCTTTCCTTACCGGTAAGTGCGTCGCGTTCCATATCTCTGGAACAAATTTCTTACGAACCCCAAGCAATCGTTGCGGTTCTGCGAGAAAAAATGAAGTTGGGAGGCTGTGCGGCAGTCATTTGCAACACAGTGAACCGGGCGCAGTCTGTCTACGCAGCCATCCGTCAGGTGAAAATTGTTCCCGATGAAGATTGCATCCTCTTTCATGCTCGTTTTCCATATTCCTGGCGGATGGAGAAAGAGGATCATGTTCTGAAACGTTTCGGAAAAAATGCCTCCCCTCCGCGTAAAAGCGCCATCGTTGTGGCGACTCAAGTGATCGAGCAGAGTTTAGACCTGGATTTTGACTTGATGATCAGCGACCTGGCGCCAATTGACCTGATAATCCAACGCGCAGGCAGACTTCAACGCCACGCGCGCAGTGACCGCCCGTTCAACCTGCAAAAGCCTGTCCTGGTATTGGCTTTGCCAGAACAAGGTGAGCAAGGGCTGCCCCTCTTTGAAAATGAGCGCTATGTCTATGAACCTTATCTCTTGTTACGCAGTTGGATGGTGTTAAGGGATAAAAAATTCTTGAACTTACCGCAAGATACGGCTGCCTTAATTGAGGAAGTTTACGGTGAGAAAGACGATAAAGAGGAATTCTTTAAGGATGAATTGGAACGAACGCTCAAAAAAATGACCCGCCAGCAGGAACTTGAAATCGATGATGCCAAAAAACGTCTTATTTTACCGCCGGGACATGAGGACTTATTGGGAGGCAGCAATAAAGGCTTAAAAGAGGATCATGCCGAGGTTCACCAGGTCTTTCAGGCGCTCACGCGTTACGCGATGCCGGGGATGTCTCTCGTTTGTTTGCATCGTTTGGCCGATGGCAGTCTGGTTTGTGATCCGCAAAACCAGGAGACGAGGATTGATTTGGAAGAAAAAATTTCACACGAAACCATCGAATTGTTATTGAAACAGTCTGTTTCTGTTATGAACCGTGGCTTGGTGCGCTATTTTACAGACATGGGGCAGCCCAAAACATGGCAGCAAACGGCTGCCTTATATAATCATTTTCCAGTCATATTTCAGGGAGGGACACATCTTATCGAAAAGGAAAAAATCAGCTTACATTTATCTCATGAATATGGTTTACAAATTCAAAAGGAGGTGGCATGAATCCGTCGTTTAACTTGATCTACGAGAGTTGGATTCCTTGTTTGGACTTTAAGGGACAACCCAAAACGCTGAGTCTATTGGATGCCCTCATTCAGGCGCATGAATTACGCAGCATTGAATCTTCTTCACCATTGGAGGTGGCTGCTATCTACCGCCTGCTGCTTGCCCTGCTCCATCGAGTTTTGGATGGACCCAGGACGCGCAGCGATTGGTACAAATCCTGGCAAGCCGGACGTTGGCAAGAGGAAACCTTACAGGGTTACTTAAAAACCTGGGAAACGCGCTTTGATCTCTATGATCCGCAGCACCCGTTTTATCAGAAAGAGGATAAGCGGGTAAAACCCAAGTCGGTTATCAATATCGTGTTTGATATGGCTTCGGGAAATAATGCTACTTTGTTCGACCACCATATCGAGGAAGAAAAAACGTATTTAACCTCAGCGGAAGCAGCCCGTGCAGTTGTTACTTTGCAAGCCTTTGGTCTGGGTGGATTAAGCGGTTTAGAACAAAAATTCACCGACTCTACTTGTACACGCGGGGTCATTTTCATGTTGGAAGGGGATACGCTCTTTGAAACCATCCTGTTGAATCTGCTGAAATATGATGAGGAAAACCCTGGGGATGGCGTCTATCGTTCCCCCAAAGATCAACCTGCCTGGGAGATGGATGATCCCTATAAACCAGAACGCCAAACACCCCTTGGTTATATCGACTATCTCACCTGGCAAAGCCGGCGCGTCCTTCTTTTTCCAGAACTGTATGCGGGAGGCGTGAGAGTGGGCAAAATGACCCTCGCCCCAGGATTAAGGTTGGATGGGAATGTTCTCGATCCGATGAAACATTATAAAAAAAGCGACACGGCTGTAACAGGCTATGCGCTTACTCGTTTTTCAGAGGACAAATCATTATGGCGCGATAGTTCGGCGCTGCTAAACATCCGAAATAAACAAGATGGGCAGCATCCGCCCAAAGCATTCCTCTGTACCGCCAACTTGATCGAAGACGGCTATCTCGATTACCATCACAGGTATCGAAATCTGGCACTGGGCATGGCAAATGATAAAACCAAAGTGGAATTTTTTCGTGTGGAACGCATGCCTTTACCATTAGAATATTTGAAAGACGAGTTTTGTGTCGCCGCGCTGGATACCGCTCTGCAGACAACCGAACAGGTTTGGAAGCAGCTATGGGGTACATGCCATTCAATGGCTAAAAATATCCTCGCACCGGATAAAAATCGCCAGCCCGATCCCAAAACGGTCTCAGCTTTGCTGGGACATTGGGATATCAACCACATTTTCTGGAGCAGTTTGGAGATTCCTTTCTACAGCCTTATCGAAAATATACCCCAAGATTCAGAAGGTGCCGTATTAGGCTGGAATAGAACCCTGCGCCAGGCTGCCTGGGACAGCGTTGAATATCTGGAAAGGTGCGCTGGAGATAAACCCGAAACGCTCGCCGCCCTGGTGAAGGGTCGCCGCCAACTGGCTGCCGGTTTGAATAAGGTGTTATCCGCACCCAATAAACAAGGAGATTAATTATGCCTGAAACATTCCAAGAACATCCTTTTATTACCCATTTGAAAAAATTAACCGAA
>JBAXBF010000232.1:0-5422 GCA_037142095.1 Chloroflexota bacterium | reverse complement strand
CTAAAAATCTGCTGCGCCGTCTGAAGTGCCTGCTGCGCCAAGGGCGCCAACTGGTCATATGCTTGCTGTGCCATGGGTGCCATTTTTTGCAACGCCTCGCCGGCTGCGGCGGCGGTGGGCAGCATCTTCAGGATCGCTTCCAGTTTGGGCAGGATAAGCTCCTTCTTGGGCTGCGATTTCTCCAGTTGGTTGACCACCACCTGCACATCACTCTGCAGAATCTGGCGGGTGTCATCCTCCAGCCCGGCTTGATCCAGTAGGCTGCGCATGCTGGACATGAGTTGGATCAATTCTGCTTTACTGGCGCCGCTCTGGCTGCCCGCCCCTGAACCGACATTGACCACCCCGCCCTGCTGCCCGATGACATTGGTGTTATATTGGTCTCCGCCAATCAATGAACCGCCGTGCACTTCGACCTTACCGCCAAAGTAGGCGCCGCCGCCGGTGTCGATGGATTTAGGTTTGTCTTCATTTGCCATAGTTGTCTCCTTTATTAGATGATTTAGATTGTCCCTGCAGCGCACTTCCGGAAAGCAGGCTCCAGGGACGGTTCGATATTTGGCTGGCTGCCTAACAGCAGGCGCAGCCAGGATTGAGTCAGGCTGGCTTTCTTAATTTTGCTCCGTCCCGCCTCCGTAGAGAACGGGATTTACCGGCGAATAAAAAAAGCTATGGAGAGCACATACCGAAACCCGATGTTGTTGTTGTAGTTGTCAGGGTCGTTCCTGTTACGGTACGCACAGCGCACGTTCCTCGTATCATTGTTCCAAGAGCCGCCGCGCCGGGGCTGACTCAACCCTTCTATTATTTTACCTTGAAATAGATTTCTGCCAACCTCCCAAAAGCCGTCCAATTTCACAAACCATCGCCGCACCATGTTCATATTGTCCCAGGTTGATTAACTTCAAATCGAGGCATAATCGCAAATAAAAGCGTATCTGGGATAATCGCACGTCCGCCTGGTGCAAGATAGGGGAAGGAGATTCGCTGAGACTGGCTTCGATGAGTAACTCTTGCAAACTTAACCCTATTTGCTGAATCGCCTCCGCAACTACGAAGCGCTGTTGGCGCGGGAACTTGATCGTCAGTGGAATAATCCACAGAATAAAATCATATGTACGCGTAAATATTGGAGATTCTTTCATACTGTCTACATTGGATGTGAATGGAAGATAGAACAGCGCAGTCTCCATGTATCTCCATGCGAGACATGGGCAATCCAACCACGCACGCGGCGATGAATATCAGCATAAACTATCTGACCAGAATGGAGCAGCTTAACCCAACCGCTCAGCCGGCGTTCGAAAGCAACCCCATTTCTGCGTTTTAACCTGCGGTGGGTCGGATAAACGCGAAAACCAAGATAAGGGATGCCATTTGAGACCGGATAGACGGTACTTTCCTTCTCATGTAGAGTCATGCGTAAATATGCCAGTTTGGAACGAATGGATTGTTTCCACGTCCATAACTGCGATTTGGAAGGACTAAAGAACAGGAAATCATCCACATAGCGCACATAAGCCGGGCAGTGTAGTTCACGCTTCACAAATTGATCCAACTCATTAAGATAGACATTTGCCCAGAACTGGCTGGTAAGGTTGCCGATAGGCAAGCCGCGCGGACGCAGGGTGGCAAACAGATCATCGCCCGTAAAAAACACCATATCGTATTCGCTGTCCAAAATTCCTTGCCCCCCTTGCAAAATAAGGCGACAGAGCCAGCGCACCTTTTCATCTCTAATTTTTCGATTCAGAATCTGCTGCAAGACTTCGTGATCCACACTGGGAAAACATTGGCGAATGTCGCATTGGAGGACATATCGATAGCGGCGCGAGAATTGCTGCGCTCGATCCAGGGCTGCATGGGTGCCCTTGCCGATCCGGTTGGCATACGAATCACCGATGAAGGTACGTTCGAAGAGGGGTTCAATGATATTACATAAAGCATGGTGCACAACCCGATCACGAAAGGGGGCTGCCGAGATCAACCGCCGCTTTGGGTCGCGAATATAGAACGAAGTATATTTTCCAGGCTGGTAGGTGAGGGTGCTTAATTCGTTTTGCAAACCGAACAAGGCATCTTCCAGATGGCGTTCAAAATCAGCGACATTGGGCTGACCGCGCTTGCCGCAGGCGGCTTTATCGAAAGCCAAATAGAGATTTTCGAAGGAGGTCAAGGTCTCGTAGAGCTGGTCATAAGTCTTCATTACAATACCTTAAAAACCGCAAAAATCGTTTAAAAAATTAAGAAACCAGGAATCAGAAATCTGAAGAAGCCAGGGAGAGCACATACCGAAACCCGAGGTCGTCGTAGTAGAGGCCCGGGTCGACCCAACCACGGAACGCACAGCGCACGCCCCTCGAATCACTGTATCCAAGAGCCGCCGCGCACAACGCGCAGCGCCGCTTCATCCCCTGCACCATCTCCATGAGGCTGGTAGGGATACTTTCCATAAGGACTGAGCGTCCATTCCCAGACATTGCCGCTCAGGTCATGCAGCCCGTTCGGGGTGCTGCCGTGCGGGAACATGCCCACCGCCGAAGCGGAACCGATCTTACAGTCAGCATAATTCGCGCGGGTATCATCACTATCTTTATCCCCCCACGGGTAGCGGCGGTCATCTGCGTGGCGAGCCGCCTTCTCCCATTCCGCTTCAGTCGGCATGCGGATTTCGTAGCCAGCGGGGAGCGGCGATTGATCATGTTTAGCCAACTGTTGGCGCAGGCGGCTATCCAGCCATTGGCAATAGGCACGCGCTTCGAACCAGGTGATGCCCATCACAGGGCGGCTGGCGTACACCTTCTGCTCTTCCCACCACATAGGCTGGCGGCGCAGTTCCCTGGGACGTCTTGCTAACCAACGTTTAATATCTTCATTGTCCTGCTGGCTATCCCATTCTCCCTTTTTCCACAAAAGGGCAGTCTCGCTCCACCAGGTATCTTCTTCATAACCGCCTTCATCGATAAAATGGGCATATTGCACCACACTCACCGGATAGCGCCCCATCCAATAACGGTAGGGCATGCTCAACTGCTTTGGGTTACCATATTCCCAGTCATAAGCTTCTTTATCCCCCTTGCGGCTGCCCATCGTGAATTTTCCAGAAGGGATTTCCAGCAGACCGAAGAAAGGCTCTGCTTTCGCCTGATAAGTAAGCGGCAGATGGAACCACGCGGCGTCGAAGCGCGGGTCGCCCAGCGCGCTCAGCACGTCTCCGGCAGCGGCGCGTTCAACAGCCGTCAGGGCACCCCGTTCCAGCAGTTCCGCCAATCTGCGACGCAGCCGGGTGAGCAAGTTCTTACCGTCCGTCTCATCCTGCAGGCGGTTGGCGCCCATCTCCAACACCACGCGTCCCGCCATCCAGATATTCTGCCAGGCGCGTTCCGTGTCTTCACCCCTTTCCGGGCATAGTTTTTCAACCAGATAGGCAGGCGGTTCGTACTGCTGGTTGTTATACACCAGGCAGCCGACCGCATACAGCACGGTTTCACGCCAATAATCGCCCTGCTCCAGTAATTTCAATGACTCACCCACAAAACTCCGCTGACGCGCCAGATGCACACCCGCCAGATATTCCTGAAAAGAACGATGCGGGAAGGTGAAGGTATCCTCTCCCTGGTCGAGCAGCAGCCCGGCGCGCTCACGAATGCAGTCGAGCATCTCTTTCGCCCATGTCATACTCTCTTGCGGGTGCAGTTCGCAGAGGGTCAATTTCAGGTCTGTTGCCGAGATTTCCGCCAAAGATTCGCTGTTTTTACCCCGCCAACTGGCATGCGCCTGATAAGCCAGTTTTGCCAGGCGCACAAGCAAATCCGGCTGCCCGCGTCCCGCCTGCTGCAATAATTCACTCAGGCGCGGCAGGTGTCCCACCTCGGAAAAGCGTTTCTGCTCCCACTCCCAGAGCAGGATCTCGACGCAGCGTTTATACAGCAGGGCTTTGGTGCCGGGCAGCGCCCCATCCACCGTGTTGACCAGCGCCATGATGGTCAACAGTAATGGGATAGGCGCCAGGTCTTTCAGATAACTGCGTTTAATTTCGCGCTGCAGGGCGGCTTGCAGGGTAACCATATCCGCCTCGGGTTTTTCCCATTTTTGAGCCACCTCACGGTACCAGGCACAGATAAAATCCTCGATCTGTTTTGGATCGAACTTTGCCAGAGTCAATTCGGGAAAGTCATAGGCGGGCAGCTTCCATGCGTCTTTCTGGTAAGACAGCACCCGGCAGGTGACCAGAAAACGGCAATCCGCATATCTCTCAGAAAAAACGCGGATGGCGTCCAGAATCAGACGGCGCGGCGCACCCGTGGGGATTTCGTCCAGCCCATCCAGCAGGAGAATGGCTTTGCCATCATCCAGTCGATCTTTCAACAAAATCTCAGCCTCTTCCAGCTTGCAGGCGGCCAGATCATACTTGATGTAGTCAAACAGGGTACATTCGCTGGGCTGGGTAATGTGCTGATTCTCCAGCCAGCGCGAGAAGTGACGCAGGATGACCTTGACCGGCAGGATGTCGCGTTCGGCTTCCTCCCACCCCGGCAAACCGTTCAATTCACGCTTTGCCAGACAGTACACCAGATGGTTGACGAAGGTGGTCTTGCCGGAACCGGGCACACCCAGCAGCACCACATGGCGGTTGTGCAGCACCGCTTCCAACGCGGTGAGCAGGCGGTCATCCCCAGCGCCGATACCGCCGTCCATTTCAGTCTCTTTCTCGGCTGCCTTGCCTTCCTTTTCCTTGAGCCACAGACGGTAGGATTTCTCGACGTTGAGCGAGACATACACGCTGGTCAGGCTGAGCGGTCTGGACGTTCCGCGCGGGTCCTGCCCTTCGGGTGTGGTGACCGGCAAGGAGAGGACATTACAGCGCTCAGCAATGACGCGGCGATAGGTTTCTTCGATTTCGATTTCATCGCGGGGCGGGTTGCCGTAATAATTATTTTGATCTCTACCAACCAGTGTGCCTCCTGGATTGACGGTAATTTCCTTCTCGAATGCAGCTCCCCCATTTGTAGATATTGAAACTTTCGGTTCCTGCAGGTCAAACAGCAAGGCTTTTTGCTCTGCAATCCTCTGCGCCAATTCCTCGTCGCTGAAAACGCCCGTACCGCGCAGCCCTTCAAGACTGGCGATCGCTTTCTGGTGCTTTGTTACTTGATCAGCAACATCTTCCATGCCTGCCTCCATAGATAGCAAACCCAAAGAATCAGATACCGACTGTCTTGCAAACTATTTTATCATAATTCATGGTGAGTTTATACCGCGAACGCTTAATGATGTTATGAGCTGGATGACATTCTGACTCCCGAGCATCCAGTATCCCCCCTATCTTTCATCCTTGAAATTTTATAAGAATGTGCTTAAATCATTCGTTCTAAACTATCCGAATTTTAAAAAATGATTTATACTTATCTGTTGTGGATTT
>JBAXBF010000231.1:0-5424 GCA_037142095.1 Chloroflexota bacterium | reverse complement strand
CAAGAAGCCCCAAAAGAAGAAGCTAAACCTGCTGAAGTAAAACCTACTGAAGCTCCCAAAGCGGCAGAATCAGTTACGATTCGCGCTTTGTTCATGAAGCAAGCTGGCTATCAAGAAAGCGATATTCAGGCGATGAGCGATGAGTTCATGAAGATGAATCCGAATATCAAAGTCGAATTGGATTTTGTTACTTACGAAGCCTTGCACGATAAAATCGTAACCTCCGCAGCCGCCAAAGCCGGTACTTACGATATTGTTTTAATGGACTGCATTTGGCCTGCTGAGTTTGCTGCAGCCGGTTTCATTCTAGACGTTAGTGACAAGATCTCCGCAGATATGAAAAAGGATATTTGGCCCGGCGCACTCGAGTCGGTTACATACAAAGGTAAACTCTATGGTATGCCCTGGCTGAATGACATCGTCTATTTCTATTACAATGAGGATTTGCTCAAAAAAGCTGGTTACGATAAACCGCCCAAGACCTACACCGAGATGACCGAGATGGCATATGCTGCTAAGAAGAAAGGCGTCGTCGAATATCCTTTTGTTGAAACCTTCCACCAAGATGAAGGTATGACGATTTCCTTCTCCTATTTCCTCTTGGCTCGCGGTGGTAAAATGTTTGACGCAGAGGATAAACCCGCCTTTAATAGCCCTGAAGGTTTGGAGACTTTGAACTGGATCGTTAAAGGGATGAAAGATGGCTTGTTCAATCCTTCTTCAACGGAGTCAGGTTATGAGGAAGTCCGCAATACGTTCTCACAAGGTTCTTCTCTCTTCTCTGAAAACTGGGCTTACCAGTTGAACATGGCAAACGATCCGAAAGAGTCGAAAATTGCCGGCAATGCGAAAATTGCTCCGCTGCCCGGAGAAAAACTTCCCAGCGCTACAATCAATGGTGGAATGGGGCTGGCGATCACTGCCGATTCCAAGAATCCTGATGCAGCCTGGCAGTATATGCTTTATATTTCCAGCAAAGAAGTGCAGAAAAAATACGCCCAAAATGCGTTGCCAATCTGGATGTCGTTGTTTGATGATCCCGATCTGGTCAAAATGCAGCCAGAACTCATACCTGTTTCGAAAGAAGCTTATAAATACCTCCAGAACCGTCCATTAATTCCTTTCTATTCTGAGGCTACAAAAGTCATCTCTCGTGAATTCCAGACGGCTGTATTGGGTAAGAAGACCCCTGAACAGGCATTGAAGGATGCTGAGACTGAGATCCTTAAAATCCGTGAACAGTATAAACCAGGTGGAAAATAAATTTGTTACTATTCTGGTAAATAACAATTAATCTACTTTATCTTGGGGGGGCGGCTGTGGCTCTGCCGCCCCCCGTTATCGAAAAAAAGGTAGTTTATGGCAGATGTAATCCCACAAAATCCAGTTACCCCATCTGGTAGGCGTTCGTTTTTTCACCATTTGATCGATAGTGAGCGAAGTCTTGCTTGGATGCTCATCCTTCCGGCGTTAATCATTGTTTTTGGGTTGATAATAATGCCCATCCTGAGTGCGTTCTGGATGAGCTTGCATACGATAGATCTAAAACGACCTGGTATCGGTACACCATTTATTGGGTTGGGAAACTATGCGGATATTCTTTCTGATGCCTATTTTTGGGCTTCGGTTGGACGTACTTTTTACTTTATGATTGTATCAATTGCTATCGAGCTTGTAGCTGGAGTATCAATCGCATTGCTGTTAAATACAGATTTCCGCGGCCGTAACATTTTACGTACCCTCATCTTAATCCCTTGGGCGTTACCGATTACGATTGATGCCATTATGTGGAAATGGATTTTTAACGCCAATTATGGTGCGCTGAATAGTCTCTTTCTCCAACTCGGGATCATAAGTAAATACCAGGCATGGCTAAGCGATTCACTCGGCGCGATGCATGCCGTAATTCTCGCTGATGTTTGGAAGGTAACGCCACTTGTGATCCTTCTTTCGCTGGCTGCTTTACAAACCATTCCTGCTGATCTCTATGAAGCCGCGATGATCGATGGTGCTTCTATATGGAAGTCGTTCTGGTTTATTACTTTTCCGCTTCTCCTGCCCACTTTAATGATCGTTCTTTTAGTGCGGACAATGGATGCTTTCAAAGTTTTTGATATTATCTACATTATGACTTCTGGCGGTCCTGCTGATGGCACCAAGGTGATTGCTTACTTTACTTATCTGGATGCGTTCTCATATCTTCGTCTTGGGCATGGGGCAGCTTTGGCTTATTTGATGACATTCTTCATCATTATCATGATCATTATCTACATCAAAGTTCTTAAGAGCCGTGAAGTAGAATATTAGGGAGGCACATCATGCGGCGACGAAAACCTTATGAAACTTTCTTGATTTACATGGCGGCTTTGCTCGTAGCGATCATCACGCTTGCGCCACCGATTTGGTTATTTATATCCAGTATCTCAACCCAACAGGAATTATTGAATGTCCCTGTTCATTGGATTCCACAAGAACCAACGTTCGAGCGTTATATACAAATTGCAGTTGCGACTGGGAACGCCTCTGCCGCTATCTTCCGAGCCTCCATGGTAAACAGCATGATTATTGCCTCTTCCGTCACGCTCTTGTGCATTGGATTCGGTAGTCTTGCTGCATATTCATTTGCGCGCATGAAATTTGGTGGACAAGAACCATTTCTCTATATCATGTTATTTTCTTATATGCTTCCACCGATCATGATCCTGGTCCCTCTTTATACAATCATGCGTGATTTAAAACTGATGGATACACGTTTAGGTTTGATTATCGTTTACTCTGCATTGATTATGCCTTTTGCGGTATGGATTTTGCGGGGTTATTTTCAATCAATTCCTCATGAACTGGAAGATGCTGCCCGCATTGATGGGTGTACCCGTTTGGGCGCGCTTATCCGTGTGGTTCTACCACTTTCAGCCCCTGGTTTAGTGGCAACAGGACTTTTCTGTTTCCTGGCATCCTGGGAAGAATTTCTTCTGGCTTTAATTTTTACTTCCAGTCCGGCAGCAAAAACCATCCCAATTGCTATTGCTGAATTTACTGGACGACACGCCATCGATTACGGTATGATGGCAGCCGGAGGGGTAGTTGCAGCTATTCCCCCTATTCTTCTGGCGTTAGTTTTCCAACGTTATCTCATTAGCGGATTAATGAGTGGTGCTGTAAAGTAAGTCGAATTGTTATTGGTAAAAATATATAGAGATAAGGGAGATAAATATGACTTTTACATATGACCTGGCAAAGTTTATCGCTTTCAAAGATCTAAAAGAATGCGAGCGAGTTCGTGTAATTGATAAAAAGAATATTACGAAACATACCAATCCAGATTTTAGAATTAGTGTAATCGAAGATTTAGGTGAATTCTACGCTGCCTTTGCTATTGACATTGTATCTCGCATAAAGAAATCCCTTGAAGAGGGAAAACGTTTTGTTGGCATCTTTCCCGTTGGACCTATGCCGCAATATGCCATCGCGGCGCGTTTAATCAACAAAATGAAAATTTCAATGAAACATGTTCATACCTATAATATGGATGAATATGCTGATCAGGATGGTAACACTGCCCCGCCTGATTGGGCAGGGTCTTTCCAAAAGTCCATGATGGATAATTTCTTCCTGCACATTGATTCCGAGCTGCGTCCTCCTTTAGAGCAAATCCATTTCCCTTCTCATAAAAACATTAAAGACTATGGCAAGATGATTGCAGATATGGGAGGTGCGGATGTATGTTATGGCGGTATAGGCTGGTGTGGGCATATCGCATTCTGGGAGGCTGATTTAGGACTGGAGTTTGGAGATGACTTAGAGGCTTATAAAAAAGCGACCGCACGCATCGTGGAATTGACCCCGATGACCATTATGCAGAATGCTCTCCACTCCTTTGGAGGCGATTGGTCCTGGGTTCCTCCAAAAGCAGCCTCCATTGGTCCCGCTGAAATCCTGGGTGCAAAAGACCGTAGTTTTTGGTTAGATGGTTATCTGGGAGGGGGTGTTTCTTGGCAGCGTTTCATTGCACGTCTATGTGCTCACGGAAGAGTAAATACATTGGTTCCTGGTTCGCTTCTCCAGACTGCGCAGGGAACTTACACAATATATGGACCTGTTGCAGACAATATAGAAATCCATATGGCTTGATGGTTGTAAAATAAGATAAAGGTAATAACCGATTAGAATAAAGCTAATCACTGACAGGGTTGACTATAAAAAAATATAGTCAGCCCTGTTTTGAATTAATAATGAAAATTTATCTGTTACATACTTGATGATAAAAAATGTATGTGATAACATATTGAAATATATAGGGATATGGCAATTCTCTTCCATATCAGGCATGTACTATCATCAGAATCATCATTAGGAGTTAAATATTATGGACGGCTCTCAAAAACCGAATGTATTAAAAAGATTAATACCTGTAATTATTGGTATTCTCGTGTTGGGCATTTTATATGTACTCATGCTTAACTTGTATAAAAGCGAAGGCAATGCTGGAGAAGCTAAAGTGTTTGGAAGTCAAACAGAGGATATGGTAATAACAGCTAAATTGATTTCCATAGACCCGATCAAAGGAGATGTGACGGCACGCCTTCAGTTTAGTCCGCAAGGATCTTTCATAAACGCAGAAGATGGAACCCTAGCACAATCATTATTGCTCGATTTGAATTCGGCATCTGGAAAAACAGAAATCAATTTCAAAAAGAATGAAAAGATGAATCCAGTTGATATGGTTGTGAGTCTCTACGATGGGGACGTGATGAGTTATCCTTTTGATGAACACGCTGCCGATTTATATGTTGGTTTATCTTCTGTTATGGAAACCGAAGGTCAGCCAAAGGAATTTACTGCTGTTCCATTCAAAGTGGATTTCTCAGGAGCACTATCTGGTTATTCCATATCTGCGGAGGAATTACAGAAAAAAGAGGATGGCTATACCGAAATTTACTTAACAATAGCCCGATCATCTTCCGTGCTTTTCTTTGCAATCTTTATCATGGTATTGCAATGGTTGCTGGCAATTGTTGCAGTGTCGGTTACGTTAACTTGCCTTATCACTGGACGAAAAATCGAAGCCACCTTGTTCAGTTGGATGGGTGCTCTGTTATTCGCATTGGTTCCTTTGCGGAATGCGATGCCGAGTGTACCCCCGGTAGGTGCCTTGGCTGATTATTTATCTTTCTTTTGGGCAGAAATTTTGGTGGCTGTAAGTCTGGTGATCTTTGTGTACACTTACTTGTCACGGCCTCTTAAGTAACGATAAATTGATTAGGGAATATTTTTTAGAAGGAGTTTGATAAGATATATCTCATCAAACTCCTTAATTATTTTATATGTGATTTATTATCCGGTAAAGAAAGTATCGTATGTCAATTTGGTGATGATCACGACAGCAGCAATTAAAAACATGATTCGGATAAATTTGCTCCCTTT
>JBAXBF010000230.1:0-5429 GCA_037142095.1 Chloroflexota bacterium | reverse complement strand
GATGCCCGCTTGCATATCGGTTACTTGCAGCCCGTCTTCTCCAATCGTAAAAAGTACTGCCTGACCTTCGAGCAAAACAAAAACTTCGTCGCTTTGGGTATGCCGTTCGATCTCACCTATCTTATCCAGATCAAAAATAGGTTCCCAATTGAGGATGGCGACCTGCCAATCATGGCTGAAGACCAGGGGTTGGTATCCCTGGTTTGTCCAGTTGTAAACCTCTAGCCCTGGTTTGATGGCACTCATGCGGCAGATAATTCTTTGGCATGATGCTGTATCTTTTTGATGGCATCGACAATTTCGCTCGTGTCTTTTTCATCTCCCAATAGTGTGCGGTGTACCAACCAGACTGTATTTTGATAGGCATCATCTGTGATGGGATAGTTTGCATTGAGGAATGGAAAAGCTTCCCGCGCATGCTCAGGCGAAAGGCGCTTGCGGAACTCACCGTTTTGGAAAACATCCAATTTGCGAACTGGGGGATAGCTCGCCTGGGTGGGAATCCCTTCGGTATTGAGCGCTTCGATAAAACCTTCAGTTCTCAAACCGGCGAAGGCAGCTTTGTCATAATGAAGGATATAACAGTAATGCCCATTGCGGGTTACCCGCTTGTCCAATTTCTGCGGACGGATTCCTTTGATTTCTGCCAATGCCTTATTGAGATAAGCGGCGTTGCGGCTGCGTTTTTCCGCCTGTTCGTCCAGACGGTTCAACTGCTGGGTCAGCACGGCGCCTTGCCATTCACTCAGGCGGTAATTCGAGCCGTACATATAATGAGAATAGAAC
Source organism: Chloroflexota bacterium (assembly GCA_037142095.1). Classification (GTDB taxonomy): domain Bacteria; phylum Chloroflexota; class Anaerolineae; order Anaerolineales; family DRKV01; genus JBAXBF01. Next base: position 4,643 of record JBAXBF010000230.1, on the reverse strand, counting down.
CACTGTCCAGGCATGCGCCCGCAATCATGAACCGAGCGAATCCGGACTGCCAGATCATCATTGTTTGTGACAATCATGCCGCCCTCGCCGGCTGTCATTAACTTGCTTGCCTGAAAACTGAATGTGCCTGCTGTTCCGATGCTGCCGACTTTATGCCCCTTCCATTCACTGCCGTGAGCGTGTGCGCTGTCCTCAACCAGGAAAAGATTATGGATGCGGGCAATTTCTTGAAGCCGGTCCATATCTGCCGGATGTCCGGCGACATGCACTGCCACGATGGCTTTTGTGCGCGGGGTGATGGCTGCTTCTATTTTCTCTGGGTCGATGCAGAAGGTATCTGGATCGATCTCGACCATGACGGGCATTGCACCAGTAAAGAGCACGGCACTGGCACTGGCGACAAAAGTGAAATCAGGTACGATCACTTCATCCCCAAGCCCAATACCCAGGGCTGCCATGACAATTTCTAATGCGGCTGTTCCATTTGTACAGGCGATGCCGTGTTTGGCTTGGTGGTAAGCGGCAAAATTCTGCTCGAATTCAAGTGTTTTAGTGCCTGGTGTGCGCCACCAGACCCCACTGTGTAAAACTTCCATCAATGCCTTTTCTTCACTTCCGTCATATTGAGGCCAATCAGGGAAGGATTTTGTTTTAGCTGGCTGTCCGCCGAAGATTGCAAGTTTCTCCATATCTTTTTACTCCTGTTATCTTTTCATAAATCAAACAATTATGATGACGCTAATAGAGGCGGCGTACGACATAATAATCTTTTGTGGTATGTACGATGAGTGTGATGGCACCCATCACGGTTGCCTTGGGTCCCAGTCTGGAAACCTCGATGCGGGGGATATGTTGGATGACACCTTCAATGCGCTTCAAGATCGGTTGAACCAGCAGGTCAGCGGATTTGGATACACCACCTCCCAAAACGATCAACTCAGGATCTAAAAGCGTTGCCGTATTGGCGATGACGATACTGAGATAATCAACGGTTTCATCAACGATTTTCTTTGCCCAATCTTCTCCATGGCGAGCAGCATCGAAAACTTCTGCGGCGGTTAAGGCAGCCAGCGCGTCGGGTGAGAGCCTATTAGCCAGTGCCGCTCGTGCCCTTTCTGTAATTCCTTTGCCGGAAACAATGTTTTCCATAGCTCCAAATTGATCGTATCTCTGTCCCAATGCATCCGGACTGGGCAGCATATAACCGGGCTCTCCGGCAGACTCGTTTTGCCCGCGATAGATTGCCCCGTCGATGATCAAGCCGGCTCCCATGCCGGTTCCGATGGCAATCAATACCATATTGTTGACACCTTTGCCAACCCCAAACCACTGTTCACCCAAGGCGTGCATATTAACGTCATTTTCAACGACGATCGGGTATTGAAATCTTTCCTGTAAACGGCTTTTGAGTGGAAAGTTACGCCAATTCATGGTGGGAGCCCATTCTACGATGCCGGAATAGCTATGCGTAATTCCCGGTGCCCCGACGGCAATTCCAAGCAATTGCTGACCGTTCTTACGGGCTAGGTCGATCAGGGATTGAATTAAGGTACTGACCAACTCAAAGCCTTCTTCGTCGCTGGCATTATGCTGGTCTAAACGTGTTTCGCCCAGGATTTCTCCCCCGATATTTGCCAATGCGCCGTATAGTTTCGTGCCGCCAAGGTCAATTCCGATGACGGCATATCCGTCCTTATTATATTCAAGGAGTTCACGCGGTCTGCCGGTGCCGCCGGCAGTTTCACCCGTATAACGAACTAGATCGCCTGAAATTAATTCCTTCACAATGCGCATAACGGTGGGCATACTTAGCCCAAGCGCGCGGCTGATTTCAGAACGAGCAATGGGGCTGTTTTGGCGGATCAATTCCAGGATAACAGAACGGTTGATCTGCCGCATGCGGGTTGCATCAACGGGTTGTAGGAAGGCAGGAGGATCAATTTTCTTCATAGATTAAATTTCATCGTCAGGAATGAGCCGACCGCTTAATTAGTTACTTACAGTATGTAAATAATTGTATAGAAATATATCGGATTTGTCAAGCAGGTTTTGTGACCATTTACAGAAGAGTATGTTTATTGATCTTAGCTCATGACGCGCTTATTTCTGAACATGGAGTAACCTTTTGGGGTAAAATATGAAACATAATCTTATTTATCCCCTGCTTTCTCTGGGATTAAGGAGTCTACCTTGAAGAAATTATTCATTACCTTGTTTGTCTTGATCTTTCTTTCGGCTTGCAGTGCTTCTACTCAGCCTGCTAAGCTGAAGATTGCGGTGCTACCCGTTTTGGATTCATTGCCGCTGTATGTCGCCCAGCAGCAAAATTATTTCCAGAAGAATGGCGTTGAGGTCGAACTTGTTTCCGTCGCTTCAGCGCCGGAGCGTGATCAATTGATGCAATCCGGTCAGGTGGATGGAATGCTTAACGAAGTTGTCTCCACTATTCTCTATAACCGCGAGGAAACCCGCGTTGTGATTTTACGTTTTGCCCGGACCGCTTCAAAAGAAGCTCCCATTTTTCGCTTATTAGCTGCCAAGGATAGCGGCATTAAAACCCCGCAAGACTTAAAGGATGTCCCCATTGGCATATCTCAGGGAACTGTAATCGAATATACCACCGACCGCATCTTGAGCAAAGCGGGCGTTGCTGAAGCAGATATTAAGAAAATGGCTGTCCCCAAGATTCCCGACCGCATGGCTTTGCTCAGTTCTGGTAAGTTGAAGGCGGCTGTGTTGCCTGATCCACTCGCTTCCCTGGCAATTCAGAACGGAGCCGTCAATGTAATTGATGACACCACTTATCCCGAAGTCAGTAACAGTGTCTGGTCTTTCAGCGTTAAGTCTGTTAAAAATAATCCGGATGCTGTACGGCGGTTTATGGCTTCTGTGGAACAGGCGGTTCAGAGTATAAATGCGGATAATGCGAAATGGTCCGATTTAATGACGGAGTTGAAATTGGTTCCTCCGCCGTTGAAGGATAAGTATGTAATTTCGGACTTCCCGCTTGCCTCAGTGCCCAACGAGAGCCAATTTGCGGATGCTTTAGCCTGGTTAAAGGGGAAGGGCTTAATTCAAAAGGATGTGACCTATAAAGATATGGTGGATGCCTCCTTCCTCCCCGCATCCCAATGAACCATCTCACAAGAATTTTTTTACCATGATTGAATTGCAGGGTGTCTCGTTTGGATACACACAGGCTCATCTGATCTTTGATCACTTTGACTGGCAGGTAGCAGCGGGTGAGAGTTGGGCTGTTTTGGGTCCTTCGGGCTGCGGTAAGAGCACTCTCCTGTATCTGCTGGCTGGTTTACATCAGCCGTTCTCTGGACAGGTTTTGGTTGGCGGTATGCCGGTTGTTCGTCCCCGACCCAATACCGGTTTGATCTTGCAGGATTATGGTCTCTTACCATGGCAGACCCTATCCGAGAACATCATGCTTGGTCTACGCGTTCGCCAGTTTTACGGTCCGGATGGTGTACACGCTCCTGTCGAAGATAAAGCGGCGAATATCGCAGAACTACAGCATATATGGTTGGAGCGCATGGGGCTTGAATCTGTTGGGGATCAATATCCAGCCCAGGTTTCGGGCGGGCAGCGCCAGCGCGCCGCCATTGCCCGTACGCTGGCTCTCAATCCTGATTTACTGTTGATGGATGAGCCTTTTGCTTCCCTGGATGCGCCAACTCGTGAAAGCCTGCAAAGATTTGTGATGCAAATGCATGGCGCAGGCGGGATGACCATGTTGATTGTTACTCATTCGGTGGAAGAAGCTGCCCTGCTGGGGCGTAAGATACTGCTGCTGGGGAATCCACCCAACCGCCAAACACAGGTTATTCTAAACTTGGCGGCTGGTAACTCCGATTACCTTAACACCCCTGCCTATCTGGAAATCTGCGCTCGCTTACGCCAGGAACTGGGAGCTGCTGTATGAAACGCTGGCATTTACTGGCGGCAGCGACCGCCATATTGTTCTTTTGGGAAATCCTGGCACTGATCGTTAACCAGCCCATCTTGCCCACTCCGCAGCGTGTATTTATAGAATTTGGACGCGAACTGCCTGGAGAACTGGGGCTGCATATGTTGGCAAGTTTATGGCGTGTAGTAGCTTCCACACTTCTCTCGATTGTCTTGGCAGTTCCCGCCGGGCTGGTGTTGGGTCAATCCCGCTGCCTTAACCAATTTTTTTCACCGCTTATCTACTTGTTATACCCGATTCCAAAAGTGGTCTTCGCCCCGATCGTGATGCTTTTCCTGGGAATTAATGACGTTTCAAAAATTTTCATCATTTTCCTTATTCTCTTTTTCCAAATCTTGGTCTTGGTGCGTGACCAATCGGCTGGCATCCGCCAGGAATTGATCTATTCTGTGCGCAGCCTGGGAGCCGGGAGACGGGCATTGTTCCGTTACGTCTATCTGCCATCCAGCCTGCCAGCCATTCTGACCGCCCTGCGCCAGACGATTGGTTCGACGATTGCGGTGCTGTATGTGGTGGAATTAATCGCAACGCGCTATGGTTTGGGTTACTATATCTATTATCAAGGGAGCACTTTGTTCGATTATCCCAAGATGTATGCCGGGGTGCTGGCGATGAGTTTACTGGGTTTGGCTCTTTATTTTGCCGCAGACGGCTTGCACCGGGT
>JBAXBF010000229.1:0-5438 GCA_037142095.1 Chloroflexota bacterium | reverse complement strand
GGATTCAAAACTGTGACTTTAACCTGGCAAGATGACGACACTTATCTGCTTGAGGCACGATAACAAAGATGATATTTATTTCTTTTACAACAAAAGATACAAATTATTTTGGGGGATGCGATGATACTTCACTCTGCCTCGAAGATGGGTTGTAGCATTCTTGGGTCAGAAGATTTAAACACACAGCAATATAACGGTATGCAGATTAACAATCCATTTCATCAAGAATAGGTGCATGTTCCAAATAATGCTGGTATGAATAGATCGCCAGGAGTTGTGTTCACAAGGTTCAATTCGTGAGTAATTTCCAAAGAAATTCGTTTTATTTTATTCGATTAATGTGTTATAATTAGAACCTGCCTAACTTTTGGTATTTTTCCGTGCAGCACCTTGAAACAACGGGGTTATTTTTCGGAATATAAAGAGTACAGGTAAATCTAACAAACAACCGATTGGGCGATTTTTAACAGCTAGCTGCACTGTCATTATCGAACACGACATTACCCAATTTTTTTCAGATGTCGCTGCTGCTGTTATTTTTTGAGTGGTGCGTCCTATTAAGACGTGCTCAATTCGGTTATTATTTTTATTAAATACCGTTCACTCCAAGCATTGCTTGATCCTCTAACATCTGCCTGACTTCTGAACACAAGGAATTTAAGTGAATTTTAATCAATTTAAACTGGATTCTCGTCTACAGATGGGAATCACGAGACTCGGCTATAGTGTGCCGACTCCCATTCAAGAAGCCGCTATCCCTCAGGCACTAGCCGGACATGACCTTATCGGTACAGCCCAAACCGGAACCGGAAAAACGGCTGCCTTTGTCCTGCCTATCTTGAATAAACTACTCAACGGACCTCGAAATCAGACGCGCGCCCTCATCGTTACCCCCACCCGCGAACTGGCTGAACAAATCCACGAAAGCATTCGCGACCTCGCTCTAGGGACGAAGCTCCGCAGCGCCACCATTTATGGCGGCGTTGGATCCGAACAACAAATCAAAGCCCTTCGAGAAGGGGTAGAAATTATCGTAGCTTGTCCAGGACGTTTACTGGACCTCGTAGAACAGCGCCGCGCCAGACTTGAGGGTATAGAAATATTGGTTCTTGACGAAGCTGACCGCATGTTCGATATGGGTTTTTTGCCCTCCGTAAAGCGCATCCTCAAGCTCGTACCGTCCAATCGCCAAACCATGTTATTCTCTGCCACTTTCCCAGCAGAGATCGAACAACTGGCAGCTCAGGCGCTCAAAAATCCCACCCGAATCACACTGTCGCTGCGTCGTCCGGTAAACACGGTGGCGCATGCCATTTACCCGGTACCGCAGCACCTGAAGACCGCTCTCCTGTTGGAACTACTAAAGCAAACCGATACCCATTCCGTACTGATCTTTACCCGCACACGGCATCGTGCCCAGCGTCTGGCACAAATGATTGGGCGTACCGGATCCAAAGTGACCAGTCTGCACAGCGACCGCACACAGGGTCAGCGCCAATCGGCAATCAATGGATTCAAGAACGGGATGTACCAGATCATGGTTGCTACTGATATCGCCGCCCGCGGTCTGGATGTGGAAAACATCTCGCACGTCATCAATTTTGACATGCCTAACACCACAGATGACTATATTCACCGCATCGGGCGTACCGGGCGGGCTGAACGTACTGGTGATGCATTTACATTTGTTACACCTGAAGACCACGGCATGGTACGGACACTGGAAAAGATCATGGCAAAACCCATCGAACGCCAGACGTTGGCAGGTTTTGATTACGGGATACAGCCATCGATCAGCTTTCCAGCGCCAAGACCTGAAGCCGCAAGAACAGATACAAATCGAGCTTCGGGTACAGAAAGATCAAGTGCCGTCACAGGTAGATCGAGACGTTCTGGAATAATTCGGAGAGGATAATACCTTACATCTAATAAAATCAAGGAGATGCTACTCAGGCATCTCCTTGATTTTTATTTTCAATCTTTTAGAAACTGCGGATCAATGGGCACTTTCATCGCAATCGATAGAGCATTGGTCTGGTGCGCCATCCCGATCACCGCCAGGAGTTCCTGGTACTGTTCCCCGCTCATCCCTTTCTTGAAAGCGGATGCGGTGTGCGAGTGAACACAATAATCACAGTTATTGGCAATCGAAACGGCAATATAAATCATTTCCTTGGTCAGGCTGTCAATGGTGCCGGGCTGCATGATGTCGCGCAGATTTTCCCAGGTGCGTTTGAGAGTGTCCGGATGATTGGCAAGTGCTTTCCAGAAATTATTAACATCCTCGACATTGCGCGTCCGTTTGATGTCATCAAAGACGGCTTTGACTTCTTCAGAAGCATCTTCGTACTGGATGAGTGATACGGTTGCCATATTAATCTCCTCTCTTGTGGGTCGTAGCCGCAAAGGCGGTTGAATAATTTTGTCAGAGGAGGTAATTATACTATACGATTAACGCATCCAACTTCCTTCTGATTCTTCGCTAATTCCTTCAACATGCAGATCCACCTTGACACGCAGGGCATCCTCCTGATACGTCAGGTGGATCAAAGCGTGTTCGGCGGAATTGATATCCTGCCAATCCAGCGCAAATGTGTGATCATCTTCCCAATTTCCCTTTAAGGCAATCTCCCCCGTTTTAGTTGGGCTGCGCCGGTAGACACCATCCAAACCAGCGCGCAGATCGACATCTTCATGCGTAAAACCGACCCGAATCAGAGCTTCGTTGGGTGTATAACCCAGTATGCTAATACTTTGCAACCCCAGGGTAATACTGGCGCCGGTAACCAGGTAAGTTTTTCCGATAAGCTGCGTTGCCACCTGCGGAAGTGGCTTGACCGGCTTGGGTTCTGGATTTTGGACGGCTTCCAATTCGGCTGCTAACTTTGCTTCTCCCTGCGGATTCGCTGGCAATGGCTGTGTCGATTTAACCGCAGGCAAGATATATTTATCCAGATACTGCTGATGCGGTAGCCACTGGTTGTTCTTCATACCAGCCGTAAATACCACCACCATATCCTGCTCCGGCAATACCCAGATATTCTGCTGTCCCCAACCCATCGCCACATAGCCTTTTCCCTGCGGAATCCACCACTGGTAACCGTAATCTACCCCAGAACGCAATGAGATATGCTTTTGAGAGGAAGCATGTACCCATTTTTGCGGGACAACCTGTTTATCGTCCCAACGCCCATTCTGCAGATAAAGCTGCCCAAACTTCGCCATATCACGCGGCAGTAAAAACAAACCCGAACCGCCCAGATTCACGCCATCCTCCCCTTTCTCCCAGCGTGTAGTAGAAATACCAAGCGGTGCAAACAATTCCCGACGGGCGAATTCGAGCGTACTTATCCCAGATGCGCGGTTGACCATCACAGAAAGCATATGCGATCCCCCAGAGTTATAATTGAATTGGGTTCCCGGAGTACGAATGAGCGGTTGATCGAAAACAAACTGGGTTGAAGCCGGTAGGTAACTGGTAGCTGAATAAGGGTTATTCGGCGAACGATATTCGATTTCTCCTTCGGGCCATTCCAACCCAGAAGACATGGAGAGGAAATGTTCCACCGTAATTTCTTTCTTATGCGGATCATCCAGAGTAACTTCCGGGAATAATTCCCAGGCAGGCTGATCCACACCTTTCAACAGCCCTTGCCCTATCGCAATCCCGACCAACGCTGATGTAACACTCTTAGTACATGAAGCGAGTTGGTGCACCGCTCCAGCATGGAACGGGCTAAAATAGGCTTCCATGACAAGGCGACCATGTCGCACAATTAATATACTATGAATATTGCGCTCGTTGAAATCAGACGCAGAGCGGATCGCCGCCAGCATTTCAGCAAGCTTTAGCGAGGACATACCCTGCGCTTCTGCAGATGAAATTTGCCAGTCCCAGGAAGGCGGTAGCGTGGGAGTCAGAGACGGGACTGTTGTTTTGAACGGCCAGGGAGTGTATGCCACGGGTTTGGCGTAGGAGGATAAAAACGGCGTCACTGACACTTTTGCAGACGGCTGTACCGCTGTAGTTGTGGATAACTGTATTCGTTTTGGTAGGGGGGACGCAGTAGAGACAGGCATCGGTGCTGCGGTAAATGGCATTAACGTTTTACAACTCAAGATAAGAACTGCAGTGAGCGCGAAAAACAGCATCCACCTCAATCTCCGTGGTTTGTGTTCATTCATGCACATCTCCTTCCTTCGTCGGTTAAGTGAAGCATTCCAATGTGATTATATTGTAGCCATAGGTATCCAAAAAATCAATAGCGCAATCGGGTGAAGTATTCGGGTATAATAGAAGCGTTCAAAATGATCCTTTAGTGACATATTTCAAAGGCAATCATACATTCCATAAATTTACTTTCGGAAAAAGGATATTATGTACCGATATAATTTTCAAAATGACTACTCCGAAGGGGCTGCTCCCCGAATATTGGAAGCCCTGACAAAAACCAACTTTACCCAGGAATTGGGCTACAGTGAAGACCAATATTGCCTTGAGGCTGCAGCGTTGATCCGTCATTCAATCGACAATGAGGAGGCGGATATTCATTTCGTCAGCGGTGGAACGCAGGCGAATATCATTATGTTATCTTCTTCATTGAGATCCTTCGAATCTGTAATTGCGGTCGAAAGCGGGCATATTTGCGTGCATGAGACCGGCGCCATCGAAGCAACCGGGCACAAGATAAACACGATCAAAGGCAAGGAGGGAAAAGTAACAGCAGCAGAGATCGAAGCTGTAGTCGCTGGGCACGGCGATGAACATATGGTCAAACCGCGCGTGGTTTTTATCTCTCATTCCAGTGAAGTGGGAACCATTTACACCGCTAAAGAATTGAGGGAGATTGCTGCAACCTGCAAGAAGTTAAATTTATACCTCTATCTGGATGGAGCCAGATTGGGATCCGCTTTGACATCGAAGGCTGCAGATCTAACCATTAAAGAATTGAGCAGTCTGGTGGATGCCTTTTATATAGGTGGCACTAAAAACGGCGCCTTGCTTGGTGAGGTTATGGTGATTAACAACCCGCTGCTCAAACCCGATTTCAGGTATCACATCAAACAGAAAGGCGGATTACTTTCCAAAGGACGTGTGCTTGGCATTCAATTTTTGGAATTATTCAAGGATAATTTGTATTTCGATCTAGCGCGCCACGCCAACGCCATGGCAGAAAGATTGACCCACGGCATCACCGATCTGGGATATTCCTTCCAGACCAATTCACCCACTAACCAAATCTTCCCCATTCTACCCAACAAAGTTATTCATGAATTGAGCCATCACTACCGGTTTTATGTTTGGGCGAAAGTGGATGATGAACAATCTTCAATCCGTCTGGTTACATCCTGGGCAACCCGTGAAGATGCGGTAGATGAGTTTGTAAAAGACCTCGCCGGTTTAACCTCAATGTAGATTCCAATAGAAAGTCTCAACC
>JBAXBF010000228.1:0-5506 GCA_037142095.1 Chloroflexota bacterium | reverse complement strand
GGGATGACACTTCAATGGGCTTCCATCGGCACCTTAGGAGATAATGAAACCTACGCCGTCAATATTGAAGATTTAACAGAAGGCGAGGGCAAGAAGAAAGTTTATTACGTTAAAGATACCAAACAACCCATTCCGGTTGATATTTTGACCAAAGATAATCTGCCTCATATTTTCCGTTGGACAGTTGAAACTGTTCGTCAAACTGGGACAGATGAGCGCGGTGAGCCAGTCTGGGAATCTGCTGGAGCCATGAGCAATTCACGTGTCTTTATCGGATATGGAACCGGGGCAGCAACGAATGCAACCCCAACACCACCCCAATAAGTTGATATCGAAAGGCTGTCCCAACTACAAATTGGGACAGCCTTTTTTGTTCTTAATCGAAATACTAGAATAAGCCGAAATTATCCTGATACTCCTCTGCCAAGTATTGTGGCAGCCATGGTTCTGGGCTAAAATCCACTTTTGTCGGCATACCTAAGGCTTTTTCTGCTTTCTGGCGTGCTGACTCTAGTAACGAAGGACCATAGGGACAAAACGGTGTCGTTAGAATCATTACCAATTTTGCTTCTTCGTTTTCAACAATTACATCTCGTACAAGTCCTAATTGGACAATATTTAGTCTTATCTCGGGATCATTGACTTCACTTAATGCATCCATTAATGGTTTCATTAACAAGGGATGTGTTTGTTCAATTTGCCAATTGGGTTTTTCTTCGATATTCTCACTCATGTCTACTCCGTTGTAACAACTTCCGATATCACATAAGTACACGATTCTGAGCCTTGCAAAATACTACTTACACGATCGACAGGTACTGATAATATGGTAGCGATCATCGTCCGATCAAACATGCATACTTCCGGATGGCATTGCCCTACTTGATAATATGGGCAATTATTACTCTTTAGGGTAAATTGATGCTCGTTTCGTTCCCAATCCAAAGTAATCCCTTCTTCGGAGAAAACATTTTTGACAAGATTAAGTCGCTCTTCAAATGATAATCTATCCATTCGATTTGAATCAATATGCTCACTTATAACCCGTTTTGCAATATCCACAAAGATATTTTCAACCATTGTTTGAGACATCGTGGTCTTTAACTGTTCAATTAATCGATTAGATAACTGAACATAACGGCTGGGAAAACTTTCAAACCCCTTATTCGTTAGAAAATATACTCTCCGCGGGCGGCCCACCCCATGATGTTCCTCTTCAGAAGAAACCATCGCATCTGCTTCTAATTTAGCGATATGATGACGAACTGAAATTGGATTAATACCCACTTCGTCAGCTAACTCGCTAATAGTGCAGCGATTCTTTTGTAATAAAGTTAGAAGAACAATTTCACGTGTACTTTTCATAATTATTATGAGTATAATCAATTAATCACCACTTGTCAATAATAAGATAAATATCTAGTAAATCAAATATGTTCAGGTAGATCTTTTTCTTAAGGATTTTCCTAAGTATCCTCTTACTAAATTATGGTATCCTAGACACACAAGTTCGGTGGGTATAGGCAGCTTAAATACATGGAAAGGTTTTGAGAGAATGAGTCCCCTTCTGATGAACAAGAATAATAAATATATATATTTATTAATAGGTTCTTGTCTGGTTTTAATCCTTGGTTTGGCAAGCATGTATTGGTTTATATTCAGGAATTTACCTGATCTTAGTTTACTAAGCCAACGATTATCTGTACCAAGCGTTCGAATTACCGACCGGGATGCACAATTACTTTATGAAATAATACCACAAGAGGGGGGGCGGCACACGAACGTATCCTTCTCATCCTTGCCCATATCGATTATTCAAGCCACAATAGCTACAGAAGATCATAGTTTTTATCAGAATCCAGGGGTAGACTTATTGGGTATTCTACGTGCTTTCTTGATAAATCTACGAGGCGGGGAAACTATCGCTGGTGGAAGTACAATCACGCAACAATTGGTGCGTAATCTCCTCATGGATGAAGAACGTTACCAGCGTACAATTAGAAGAAAACTTCGTGAGAGCTACCTGGCTTGGCAGATCTCCCAACATTTTTCTAAAGAAGACATCCTAAATCTCTATCTTAATCAAACTTATTATGGCGGTATGGCATATGGGATTGAAGCTGCCGCCCAGACTTATTTTGGAAAATCCGCAGAAGACCTCGATCTGGCTGAAAGTGCCCTGCTAGCAGGGATTCCTCAGGCACCGGCAATCTATAATCCCTTTACAAACCCGGATAAAGCAAAACAACGACAGATGGTCGTTTTAGGATTAATGGAAGCACAAGGATATATCTCATTGCAACAACGATCTCTTGCTGAAAAGGAGACTCTCAACTTTACAGCTACGCCATATCCGATTAAAGCACCTCATTTTGTAATGATGGTAAGTAACCACATAGATCAAATCCTGGCTGATTGTGGTATCAAAGATTTACGAAACATCAATGGGCTAACCGTTAAGACTACTCTAAACCTTGGATTGCAATCCCAAGCCGAAAATATTATCCAAAATCAATTGGAATCTTTACAGAATCCAATTGAAAAAGGATGGCAGGATTCTCTTGCACATAATGTTCATAATGCCGCTCTTCTGGCTCTAGACCCCTCTAATGGAGAAATTCTCACCCTGGTTGGAAACTCAGATTATTTCAACACACAATACAGCGGCGCTATCAATATGGTAACTGCAAAACGCCAACCTGGTTCATCTCTAAAGCCATTCGTCTATGCTGCAGCATTTGATCCATCACGAAACCATAACAGCGGCGGAACCTGGACAGCAGCTACGATGATTTTGGATGTCAAAACTAATTTTATTACACATGATGATAAACCATATACACCATCAAACTATGATGGAAAAGAGCATGGTCCCGTTTTGGCACGTGAAGCGTTGGCATCTTCGCTCAACATTCCAGCCGTGCTAACCCTCAAGGAAGTTGGAATAACGAACCTATTTTCTCTTCTCGCAGATTTCGGTATCACTTCGTTCGGCAACCCGAATGACTATGACCTTTCACTGGCTTTAGGTGGGGGAGAGGTCTCCCTTCTTGATTTGAGTAGTGCTTATGGCGTTTTTGCGAATGGTGGATATCTCGTTAAGCCAATCGATATCCTTGAAATGCGCGATGGAAATGGAGAATTGATCTTTAGCGGTAAAGAAACAAAACCCGCAATCACTTTGCCACGCTGTGGCTATGGACAAACTAGTGAAAAAAAGCGCGTTATAGATGAGCGGATTGCATGGCTAATTTCCGACATTCTTAATGATAATGATGCACGCTCGCTCGGATTTGGACGTAACAGCGCTTTACACCTCGATCGTCCAGCAGCAGTAAAAACCGGTACAACCTCCAATTTCCATGATAATTGGACGGTCGGTTATACACCCGAACTTGTTGTAGGCGTATGGGTAGGAAATGCAAACCACGAACCAATGAATGACGTCAGCGGTTTAAGTGGCGCTGGACCAATTTGGCATCAATTTATTCGGGTTGCTCTGAAAGAAACCCATGAATCTTGGTACCAACGACCAGCAGGATTAACCCAGATCGATGTTTGCAGCCTGTCTGGTCTCCTTCCAACAACTGAATGTCCTTACCGAAAAACAGAATGGTTTCTTGAAGGCACAGAACCCACGCAACGAGATCATTACTATAAAATAGTCTATCTTGATCGTGATACCGGAGAAATATCAAACCAAAATACACTGCCAGAAAGCCAAATTTCTCAGGTCGTGCTTGACTTACCTGTTTCAGCCAGAAATTGGGCTCACGCACAGGGTTTAACCTTATTGAGCGATCTCAAGGATAAATATACCATCGATTCAAGTAAACAAACTGAGAAGACAAGTACCAATGCTATTATTTCGCTGATCAATCCAAGACAAAACGCTGTCTTTCGTTTTCTACCCTCAGCAGGGGGAGATCAAAAACTCCATTTTCTGGCGTCAGTAGATGGGACGAATCAGGGAAATCAACCGGTTGAAATATCTTTTTGGGTAGATCATTCGCTGATTTTTCAAAAAACTACCCCCCCTTATGAGACATGGTGGAAACTTAAAATCGGAAAACACCAAGCCTGGGTTGAAATGCTTAATTCCGATGGAAAAAAAATCAGCAGTGAAACGGTAGAATTTGAAGTAATTCCTTAACCCTTCCTGTTTATATTTCGCTTATCCTACTTAGACATTCTTCTTACATATCGTTTGTATTTATTATACAAACGCGTTGTATCATCTATATTATAAGCTAATCTTATGAATATCGTAATCAAAACAATTTTGATTTAGGAGGTAAACCTATGTATAGAAGATATTTCAATCCTTGGCATGATATGGACCAACTCAAAAATGAGATGAACCGTTTATTGAGTAACCATATGCCCACTCACAGAACAGTATCCAGTTATCCTGCGATGAATGTGTGGGCAAATGAAGAGGAAGCCGTTATTACGACAGAGATTCCAGGTGTAAGCCCTGAAAATATTGATATTTCGGTGGTTGGAGAAACATTAACATTAAAGGGAACGCACACACCTGATGAAATACCTGAAGAAGCTTGTTGTTACCGGCAGGAGCGAGCATCTGGATCTTTCACCCGAGCAATTGAACTTCCGTATAATGTAGACGCTAATAAAGTCGAAGCGGTGTTTAGCAAAGGTGTTTTAAGGATTAAACTTCCAAGAGCCGAAGAGGATAAACCCAGGAAAATCACTGTCAAGGCAGCCTAAAGAAAGTATATTTCAAATTGGAGGGTAAAATCATGTCTGAAAAAGAAAAAACATTAGATGTCGAAAAAAAAGAGGTGACTCCTGTTGAGGGGACCGAACGCATGAGTAGTCGCAAATCATTCGTACCTCGTACTGATATTTACGAAAATGATGAAAAGGTGTTTGTTGTAGCTGCTGTGCCTGGTGTTGATGAAAAATCAATCGAAATCAATGTAGAGAAAAATATTTTAAACATCAGCGGTGCTGTACAACCTGAAACAATGGAAAATCACGCTCTGGTTTATGCTGAATATGAAGATGGCGACTATCATCGTAAATTCACATTATCAAACGAGATTGACATAGACCACATTGAAGCGACTGTAAAGGATGGCGTTTTGAGACTTTTCCTTCCGAAAGTGACTCCATCCACAAAAAAGATCGCAGTTAAAGCAAGTAACTAAGATCTCGTGATGATATCGATCATTCAAAAATAGGATAACAAAAATAACGCATCCTCCCCTCATAAAAGCATTATGGGGGGAGCTTTTTATCTCATAAATGGCTTGACTGGAAACCTTTAACACGGTAGAATTAACCACATTGCGGGCGTCGCCAAGTGGTAAGGCATCAGCCTTCCAAGCTGATATTCGTGGGTCCGAATCCCATCGCCCGCTCTTTCCCTTTATTTTGGGCGGGTAGCTCAGTCGGTTAGAGCACATCCCTTACAAGGATGGGGTCGCAGGTTCGAGTCCTGTTCCGCCCACTTTTACACGTGTTTCGCAAGTAACGGGGG
>JBAXBF010000227.1:0-5524 GCA_037142095.1 Chloroflexota bacterium | reverse complement strand
CTTTGCGTCTTTGCGTGAGATTTCTTTCACTCATCTGAGAGAACGGGACTTATGAGAACCTGGGCATTTGAGCAAATCTACGCTTTCTCAAGCGCCTCACGCACTTTGCCTGCCAGGTCACTCAGCAGGAAAGGCTTCTGGATGAAATAGGTGCCATCGGGTAAAACCCCATTTTGGGCGATGACGTCCGCCGTGTAGCCTGACATGAACAGACAATTCAAATCCGGCTGGATGGCGCGAACATTCCCTGCTAACACCTGACCATTCATCTCCGGCATGACCACATCTGTGATCAGCAAATTGATTTCCCCGCTGCGCGCCTGCACCAAACGCAGCGCCTCGAGCGGTGAGTGCATAGCCATGACTTGATACCCCTGGTCTTCCAGGAAATCTGCGCACAACTCCAGCAGCGACTCCTCATCCTCCACCATCAGCACCACTTCCCCGTTTCCGCGCTGCGTTTCCACCACCAGCGCGGCAGGCGCGGGAACTACATCCGCATCCACGCGCGGCAGATAAATTTGGAAATTTGCCCCTTTATCCACTTCACTACTGACCTGGATAAAACCGTTATTCTGTTTGACGATGCCATACACCATTGCCAACCCCAAACCGGTACCTTTACCGATCTCTTTGGTGGTATAAAATGGTTCAAAGATGTGAGAAATCGTGTCATGATCCATGCCGCTCCCGTTATCGCTGATCTCCAGACGGGTATATTCACCCGCGGAAAAATCGGGATCAGTGAGAACATACGTCCGTTCGCAAAAGATGCTGCTGGTCTTAATCTTGACTGTACCGACATTTTTTCCAGTGCCTGTCACATTATCAATCGCATCGCGGGCATTGGTGATCAGATTCGCCATGATCTGGTCGATCTGGATTGGATCCATGTGTACATACAGCGCTTCGGGCGCCGGTTCCCAAACTAACTTGACATCTTCACCAATCAAGCGTCGGATCATATGGAGCATATTTTCAATGTTTCCGTTCAAATCCACGACCCTGGGGACGGCGGTTTGCTTACGGGCGAATGCCAGTAATTGGCGGGTGAGGCCGGCTGAATACTGGGTAGCCTTCAAAATCTCCTGCAAGTCATGATAGGCTGGCTGCTCCAACGGCGTGCTCGCCAACGCCATTTCGGTATGACCCAGAATCACGCCGAGCGAATTATTGAAATCGTGCGCCACGCCGCCCGCCAGACGCCCTACCGATTCCATCTTTTGCGCCTGATGGAGTTGTTCCTGCAGGTGCTCTTTTTCTCTTTCGGCTTGGCTGCGCTCCAGCTCACCGGCAGCCCGCGCCGCTACCAATTCCAGGATCGATTCAGCCAGTTTAGTACTCGTCAACGGCTTGCGCCCGATGACTGCGATCAGCCCAATCGGCTGACCGCTGGTACTCCACAGGGTGGTGCCCAGATAACTCTCAGCGCCCAACTCCTGCAGGACAGTATCCTGGGGAAACAAATGGCGCACATCCCTGGGGAAAATGCACACCGGCTTACCCACTACATCCCCGCAAGGTGTATCCTTGAGGGTATAGACCACGTTATCCTCAAAATTGCCATCGAAGAAGACCGCCACCGTCTTGGCAACCTGCAGCTCACCTTCTAATTGGTCGATACAGACATAATCCATATCCAGAGTCTCCGCCAGGTAGCGCGCCAGCGCCCGGAAAAACGCCTCACCAGATGCTTCCCAACCGCGCTGCGCCAGAAAGAGGAGGGTATTCTCGATCTTTTTGCGCTCGCTGATGTCCTCCATCACCAGGCGGCATTCCTGCCCATCATCCACGACTAGCCCCTCGATACGCACCACGCATTGGCTCGGATCTTTTAAAGCCTGGTTTCCGGAAAACTTTCTACGGAGAAAAGTAGTATCCTCTCCACCCAGCGTTACCTCACACACCGCCTTCGATCCACTGGTAAAAACCTGTTCCAGAAAGCTGGTGAAAACAGGACGGTCAGCAGGCGAAATAAACAGGCTAAGCACTCTTTTAGACAGGCGGCTGCGCTCGACTCCCAGCAAGCTCGCCCCGCGCAGGTTCACCTGAAGCACTTTGCCATTCCGATCCAGGCTAAAATAGCCCGTCGGGGCAAAATCGTACAGATCGGTGTAGCGATCCAAACCGGCTTGCACCGCATCCCGCGTCTGGATTAATTCCTCGTTCACCATTTCCAGTTCGATCTGGTGCAACTTCAGTTCGTAAATCAGACGCTGAGCATCACCCTCCGTCATCGGAACAGCTTCCGCTGTGTGGTTCGGATTGTACTGCGCTTCCGCCCTTTGGCGCAGCGCAGTGCCCTCGCTTGAAACCTTCTCTTTTTCCATCCCGAGAACCTCCTGTGCTATTGTCCTTTGGTCTCTTCTAAAATAATACAGAAGCGTTCCTGGCTTTCACCCGGACGGTAGACATTGCAGGTGTAACTTTTGCCAGTCACAGCGTGCACCAACAAGAAACTGTTCGGCACCCCGCTGACCGTCACCTGTCCGCAGATATTGAGCCAGTCGCCTTCGGCGCCGGGTAAGACCTCGGATAACAATTTGGCATGCATATCCTTGTCTTTCAAGCCCATGATATGTTCATAAGTATCGTTGATATAGACAAAGCGCCCGTCGATAAAGCGCCCGTTTTCAAAGATCGCATCAAACACACCGAAGGCATTCGTCATGTACTTTACGAGCGATTTCATTTCCAGCTCGTTTTCACGCAACACCCCTTCCAATTTCTTGGAGGAGGTGATATCGGTAAAGGTGATCACCACCCCATCAATCCGGTTGTCTAAGGTGCGGTAGGGTAAAATGCGCATGATATACCAGTGCCCGTCGTGGGAGGCAACCGCCATTTCCTTAAAGACCAGGCTGCGCAGCACCTCGTTCACATCCGCCACCAGGTTTGAATAAAACAGTTCGGAAGTGATATCCATGATCGAGCGGCCCACATCGCTGGGAATTAGTTTGATAATCTGCGAGATCTGGCTGGTGAAGCGGCGCACGTTCAGGTTCTCATCCAGGAAAAGGGTGGCGATGTCGGTGCTGTTCAACAAGTTCTTCATATCGTTGTTGGAACGCGACAGCTCGTCCACCCGGGCTTGTAATTCATGATTGACCGTTTGCAGTTCTTCGTTGAGCGACTGCATCTCTTCCTTGGAGGTGGTCAGCTCTTCATTCGTAGACTGGAGCTCTTCATTGGTGGATTGGAGTTCCTCATTAGTCGATTTCAGCTCTTCCTGTGAGGTCTGCATCTCCTCACGCATCGTTTGCAGTTCTTCGTGAGTGCGTTGGATTTCCTGCTCATACTGCGCCGTACGGATATCGCTGGCAGCCCCCGCGCGTTTCTTGCCTGGCAAAATGCCAGGCAGGAGCGGTGCCACATCTTGAAAGATGATGAAGTACAGATTCTGCATGGCTTCCGGTTTGATCAGCGGTTTGATCGTAAGATCCACCACCTGCGTCCCCCCATTGGTGCCGATCGTCACATTCTTAGTGGTTATGGGAATTTTTTCGCGCTGCGCTTTCTGGAATGCATTGCTCAATTCATAACGCAGCCCTTCGCGCGCCATGGCAAAGATATTCCAGTTAACTTTGCCAGCCGGCGGCTCCAGATATTTACCCGTGCGCCCGTTGATATACAGGATGTCGCCCCTTTCGTTGACCAGCACGGCGGGCGGGGTAAAGCTCTGCAATAGCAGTTGATCTGCCATCGTTTGCAGATTGGGAACAGTCCCCGCCGTTTTGGGTTGGATT
Source organism: Chloroflexota bacterium (assembly GCA_037142095.1). GTDB lineage: Bacteria > Chloroflexota > Anaerolineae > Anaerolineales > DRKV01 > JBAXBF01. The sequence continues at coordinate 1,778 of JBAXBF010000227.1, read as the reverse complement.
GCGGCAGCAATCCGTTCAGTCGGGGAGGGAGCGAAAAACGTAGCCGGAAAATCAACCACCTCATCCTGCAACAATATATTCGCCCGCCGGTAGAGGCGCAGCTTGCCATCCAAGGGTGTAAACAGGCTGGTAAAAGTGCCGATGGTTTCGGCGCTGCCCAAGAACAAAGCGCCGCCCGGATTGAGGCTGTAGTGGAAGAGAGGCAGGAGTTTCTTTTGCAGTTCGGGTGCCAGATAGATCAACAGGTTGCGGCAGATCAGAATATCGAGCTTGGTGAAGGGCGGGTCCATCACCAGATTTTGAGGGGCAAAGATCACCATCTCGCGGATCTCCTTACCCACCCGGAAGCCGTTTTCTTCCTGAACAAAGAAGCGGCGCAGGCGTTCCGGCGAAACATCGGCGGCAATATTAGCTGGAAAGGCGCCCTGGCGGGCTTTGTCAATCGCATCGCGGTCCAGATCGGTGGCGAAGATTTGCAGCGTAAGGTTACCCATCATTTTGACCTGTTCGAGAGCTTCGCGGAAGATGATCGCCAGTGAATAGGCTTCCTCACCGGTCGAGCAGCCGGGCGTCCAGGCGCGCAGTTGGGTGCCAGGCGGGCAGGTTGCCAGCAGTTCCGGGATGACCTCGCCCTTCATCTGTTCCCAGGCAGCCGGGTCACGGAAGAAACTGGTGACCCCGATCAAAAGTTCTTTAAAGAGCAGTTCGGATTCCTGGGGATTCTCTTGCAGAAAGCGCACGTAGTTAACGATCCGATCGATCTGGTGCAAGCCCATGCGCCGTTCGATGCGGCGGTAAAGCGTGCTGCGCTTGTAGAGGGAGAAGTCATGCCCGGTCTGAGCGCGCAGGATGATGAAGATTTTTTCCAGAGCGCTCTGGTTCTTACTCTCCAGGGAAACGTCGGAACGCGCAAGCAGCGGGGCATGCCGTAAGTAAGCCAGGATGCGGTTAGGTAATTCTTCCACATCTGCCGCCACATCCGCCAAACCGGCATCCATCACACTGCGCGGCATACCGTCGAATTTGGCATTGGACGGGTTTTGCACAAATGTAACCCCGGCTTTCTCTTTGATGGCGCGCAGTCCCAGCGTGCCGTCCGAGCCCATGCCCGAGAGAATGACGCCGACACTGCGCTCTTGCTGGTCATCTGCCAGGGAACGCAGGAAGTAATCAATCGGCAAACGCAAGCCGCGCGGGGCGGCAGGCGCAAACAGGTGTAGAACTCCATGCAGAATGGACATGTCCTTGTTGGGTGGGATGATGTAAACGTGCTCAATCTCGACCTTCATCCGGTCTTTGACCTGCACGACCGGCATGGGCGTAGAGCGCTGCAACAATTCCGCCATGATACCCTTGTGGGTGGGATCGAGGTGCTGAATGACGACAAATGCCATCCCGTTATCGGATGGGACATTCTTTAAGAATAATTCCAGGGCTTCCAAGCCACCGGCGGAAGCACCTATGCCGACGATGGGGAAGGTGTTATGTTGGAGGACGTCTATAATGGGTGTGCCCGGTACAATATCAACCTCATTATCTTGGATTTCCTCAAGGTCATCCGTATCGTCCATTTGGTCATTAGGGGGATCCTCGTCTTTATTCATCATTCCTTCTCCTGGTTAAACATGAATGGCAGAGACAGCTTTAAGACTGCGCTCAGCGTTTATTAACACTTCTTCATAATGTTATTATATCATATTCTGGGTAAAATAAATCATGCAACTCTTATTACTTAAGAAATCTTGCGGTTGAAGGGAATACACACGCCACGGATTAAC
>JBAXBF010000226.1:0-5562 GCA_037142095.1 Chloroflexota bacterium | reverse complement strand
TTCTGACCGGCGCTGCGCGGATCCATCAATCCATAGCCTTTGATGCGCCCGTCTGCAAAATTGACCCCAAACATGGTTTCATTGCCGATCATGGTGGTACTGACATATTTGGTGCTGGTCGCGAACTGCGAGTCGATCACCCGTTCGTTGGCATTGGTGTCGCCGTATTTGAAATGGAAATAACGGGTATCGATGAAGGGCGTCGCTGAACAATTGCCGCCCGGGCAGGCGCTCACATCCGTACCGTCGAACAGGATCAGGGAGTAGAGTTCCTTAATCGTCGGCAGCCGCCAATCGCTGTAGCCTGCTAAATGTAATGAAGATGCGCCTGCCGACGCTTGTTGAAAGGTCATCTTCACCCCGGGCTCCTGCTGCCACATCAGGTTGGTGACCAGATCGGTGATGGTGCCGTTGCCGTTGTCCTGATAACGCGGCAGGTTACCGCTGTATTGGGCATCCTGCCCGGAGAAAGCCGTCCCTGTTTTCGGGCAGCTCACTTCGGCATTATTATCGTAACATTTGCTCTGTTCCGTATCCACGATGGGATAGGGCAGCGGGGAAGCACCCTCTGATGATTCGAGTGATTGGGCTGCCGCAATGTGCAGGTTGTACCAGCCTGCCAGTCCGATCATGAGGATGTTTACGTAAAGAAGATTATGTTTGTTAATTTTGAGCATATTTGATTCCTATCATATTATTTTACGTCCTTCCTTGAAAAGATGCGAGTGTAATGTGTCATCATTTTTCGCTAAATGGCATGAAAAAACCGTTTTTAACCATGACACCAGTCATGGTTTTGGATGTCTATTCATGACAATCGATGGGTGGTGATCTATAAGCGCATGTGTTATGATTCCAATATGCAAGAGGATGCTTCTGATCATGCACGTGTAATGCGCATTGCCGCCTGGGCATGGATTGGCTATGTGTTAGCCCTGGCTTGGCTGGATATTTTTATCTATGCGGGTAGTCCGGTGTTCAGACCTGGTCCAATCCTGAGAGATGACCTGCGCGTGAACATCTTATGGTATCACTTCGAGAACGGTTTGCCAGCCCTCATCTTTTTGATTTTGTCTTACTCGGAATGGTTGAAAAAAAAGAGCGGTGTGCTTATTCCGTTGATGATCCTGCTTGTTTCTGGCATCCCCATCCTGACCAATACTTTGCTTGTCCCGCCCCTGCCGCGTGCGCCGCTCTCCAATGTTGAAGGGATGGTCTTGCGCCAATTACCGGTTCTGTTCATCGGATTGGTGCTGGTTGCCTGGCATTATAATTTGGCTGCCATGCTTCTCTACAGTCTGGGTACGAATGCGTTGGAATTGCTGATCACCTTCGGTGTAAGCCAATTACGTGATCCTGGTTTGTCTGAGGCTTTTATCTTTGTAACCATTATCCGCACGATCTGTTTTATGGTGGTTGGCGTGTTTATTAACCAGCTAATCAACCGTCTGCGCTCCCAGCAGGAGGCTTTATTGACCGCCAATGCCCGCCTGGCGCACCATGCCAGCACGCTTGAAACATTGGCAATCAGCCGCGAACGCAACCGTATGTCGCGTGAATTGCACGATACGGTGGTGCATACCCTGAGCGGCTTGAGTGTCCAATTGGAAACCGCCATCGCTTATTGGCAGGTCGATCCGCAAACGACTGAAAAACTGCTGGGGCAATCGCTTATAGCCGCCCGCAGCGGTCTGCAGGAAACCCGCCGGGCGCTCAAAGCCTTACGCGCCACGCCATTGGAAGATTTGGGACCCGTCATTGCCATTCAAAACCTCGTTAAAAAAGCCGCCGATAGAGGAAAGCTCGTCCTGGATATGCATCTCCCAGATCCCTCTTTAACGATCAGTCCCGATGCCGAACAGTGTTTATACCGCATTACCCAGGAAGCCGTAGAAAATGTCGTTCACCATGCCAATGCGCAACGCCTGACCGTAAAACTGGCTGTGGATGGGGAGGATATTGATTTGATCGTGCGGGATGACGGCATCGGTTTCCACGCGGAGAAAAAACCCACCCCAGGACATTTTGGTCTGCCGGGCATGCAGGAACGGGCTCATTTAGTGGGGGGAAAGTTATCTATTAATAGTAATCCTGGTTCCGGAACGACAGTTCACCTTACAATTGAAGGATGTGTACAATGAAAGTTATTATCTGTGATGATCAGGCGATTGTGCGCGATGGTCTTGAACTGCTGCTTAAGCTGGAACGCGATATGGAGGTTGTCGGTATGGCACAAGACGGCGACGAAGCGCTCGATCTGGTGGCGATGACTTCTCCGGATCTGGTGCTCATGGATTTAAAAATGCCCGGCATGAACGGTGTGGAAGCCACCCGGCGGATTCACGCCCTCTATCCAGCCGTCAAGATTCTGATCTTAACCACCTTCGATGATGATGAATGGGTCTTTGATGCCGTCCGCGCCGGAGCTTCTGGTTATTTATTAAAAGACACCCCACGCCATAAAGTAGTCGAAGCCATGCGCGGCACCGTCCTGGGAAAAACGTATGTGGATCCAATGGTGGCGGGGAAATTATTGGACGAGGTCGTCAACCAAAAAGAGGCACCATCCACATCCCGGATTGACGCTAAACTTACCGACCGGGAAGGGGATGTTCTGCGCCTCCTGGCACAGGGGATGACCAACGCCGATATCGCCGACGCGCTTCATCTGGCTGAGGGCACCGTACGCAACCATGTCAGCGCCATCTTCTCAAAACTGGATGTTCAAGACCGCACCCAGGCAGCCGTCATCGCCATCCGCCATGGACTGGATAAAGCCTAACCACATAATGTCCGCCGGTGCGGATTATTGCCAGCCAAATCAGTGCCCATCTGAATTATTTTCCGCTATCAGAATGGCAACCTCGGTCTTTGAGTTTGGTGTGTTATTTTCACTTTCCGCATTGAGGTAAAACTCGATGCGTGCCCCCCAAGCCATGCCATCTTCAGAGGTTTGCCACTGGATGCCGTTCTTTTCACCCCAGTCCAGCAGGGTGTCAGTTACTTCGGCAAGGCTGGCGTAGGTTCCGGTATAGATTAGCGATCCATAGCGACCTGCCGGGAGAGTGCCAGCCTGAATGCGGCCATCACCTGCAATGGGATGTGTCACGGGAAATCCGACATCTAACGTCATTTGTTCATTCCTATCCATAACCAGATAGCGGAAAAAACCCGCCCCGCAGGGTGTGATGCCCTGTTTTTCTAACCATGTTAGCAACTCGAGAAAGAGCGGTGGCGCTGTTACTGGCAAGTTTCTCATCTGTACCCGGGTTCGAATGCCAATATAGGGTTGTTCGCTGCGAACTTGTTGCGTTGGTTCTGTGATCATGAGGCTCCTTCTTTGCTTTTGTTAATCGAGTCCATGCAGGATTTCCAGTTATCTTTGTTCGTATGCCCGCATTAAGCCTGCGATGTATTCGATAGATAAACTCAGATTTCGTTGATTTAACCTTAAAAATTCTATCTGAATCGATGAAATCTGTGGATAAAAAATTATACCATGCAAATATTCGTATGTATTAAACCAGGCGATAAATCACCAGAATCTACTTTGTATAGAATTGCCCCTTGAATAAAATAGAACTTATGTGCTAAAATAGGAGCATGGATTCAACACATATTCCTTCTATGCAAACCGATGTTTTTGGCTTTTATGGCTGTTTCTTCTCCGGGGAAGAAGTGCAGCGGCTGCAGCATACCATTCTGGATAAAGGTCAGGATGAAATAAATTTGCTGCGGGTGGTTCTTTCACGCTTGCTGTTGCTACTGGAACAGAAAAAAGAAACGCTGGGCGTGAATGATACGATTAAATTGTATATGATGATTCTGCGCTGTGCGGCTGCCTTGGGCGGTCTCTTGCGCATGAATGCCGCCCTGTCCGGCAGTAAAGGGGATGAAGCCCTGCAGCGTTTGTTTGAAGCCTTCGAGGAGCAAGACGAAGATGATTGACCAAACCTCAGGGCGTCTGCGGGCTGCGCTTAATTTCCATTTCTTTAGTAGTCAGACGAGCGGTTTTTCAGGGCGCGCGTACCAGAACCAGGTAGCCACAGCCATCTTGCGTTCCATCCGCCAGCGTCAGGGATTAAGTTTTGCGGTCATGTTTCCACGCCAATCGGGTAAGAACACCCTTCAGGCATTGATCGAAGCCTACCTCCTGTGGCGCATGCAGTTCGAAAACGTGGAGATGGTGAAAATATCACCCACCTGGAAGCCGCAGTCCCTGAATGCCATGCACCGCTTGGAGACGGTTCTGCAGGCGAACCCGCTCACCCGCGGGCGCTGGCTTAAATCCGCTGGCTACATCTACTCATTGGGAAAAGCGCGTCTGACCTTCCTCTCCGGCAGTCCCGAAACCAATATTGTCGGCGCCACCGCCAACCTGCTCTTGCAGGTGGATGAAGCCCAGGACATCCTGCCCGCCAAATATGACAAGGACATTGCCCCGATGGCAGCCGCCGCCAACGCCACGCGGGTCTTCTGGGGCACCGCCTGGACAGCCGATACCCTCCTGGCGCGTGAACTGCGCGCCGCCCGCAGTTTGCAAGAGCAGGATACCGTCCGGCGCGCCTTCGTAGTGACAGCGGATGAAGTCGGGCGAGAAGTACCAGCTTACGCCAATTTTGTTTCTGCTCAGGTCAAGCGCTGGGGGCGCAGCCATCCTATGCTGCGTACCCAGTTCTACTGCGAAGAGCTTGAGGCATCCGCTTCGCTTTTCACTGCGGAACGTCTGGCTGCGTTGCAGGGAAACCATCCCGCTCAGGACTTTCCCCAGACTGGCAGCACCTATGCCTTCCTGTTGGACGTGGGCGGGGCTGATTTTTCCAGTACTTCGCCGGATTCAACGCCCGAAAAGCAGCATGACTCCACTGCTCTCACCATCCTGGAGGTCATTCCAGCCAGCCACGCGGATGCTTACTACCCGCTGCCGCTTTACCGCATCGTCGCCCGCCGCGAATGGGTTAATATCCCCCAAACGGTGCTGCTGCCCCATCTTCAATCTCTGGCGGAAACCTGGCAGGCGCGCCGCATCGTGGTGGATGCCAGCGGCATCGGCGCCGGACTGGCTGCTTTCCTGCAGGCGGCTCTGGCAGGGCGGGTCATCCCCTTCACCTTCACCTCGCCAAGCAAGTCGCGCCTGGGTTGGGATTTGCTCAGCCTGATCGAAAGCGGCAGGTTAAAAGAGTATGCGGTCGATCCTCTGGACTGGGGTGAATCCGCCCGTCTGCACCGCCGGTTTCAGGCGCAGTGGCAGCATCTCCGCACAGAGATATCCAGCGGGCAGACCCTGCGCTGGGGGGTACCTGCCAACAGCCGCGATCCCCATTCGGGTGAGCTGCTCCACGATGACCTGATTTTCTCGGCTGCCCTGGTCTGTGCTCTGGAGGGTGAGACCTGGGGCAGCGGGCAGTCGGTGGTCATCAAACCGCCTGATTTGTTTGGAATCAGATAATGTGAGATGCTCACCGTCACTGTAGTAAGGCGATTTATCGCCTTCTTCATCTTTGCGTCTTTGCGTGCCAGGATTTGGGTACAATCTCGCTTTCAAATCGGTTCCGCGATCTG
>JBAXBF010000225.1:0-5577 GCA_037142095.1 Chloroflexota bacterium | reverse complement strand
AAAAGAACAATCTTACTTGTCCTGCAGAGCAGCCAAACCAGGCAAGACTCGCCCTTCCAGCATCTCCAAAGATGCACCGCCGCCAGTAGAGATATGCGTGATCTTATCAGCCAATCCAGATTGCTGGATGGCTGCCACCGAGTCACCGCCGCCCACAATGCTGACGGCTTTACTATCCGCCACCGCTTTGGCGATACCAAAAGTTCCATCAGCAAATTTAGGCGTCTCAAACACACCCATCGGACCATTCCAAACGACTGTCTTGGCAGATTTGATAATCTCACCAAAAGCAGCAACCGTCTTGGGTCCTATGTCGAGGATTTTCCAACCCGCAGGTACATTACCTACCGGCATGACCTTCGTCTCAGCGTCGTTGTCCAATTTGTCGGCAACGACCATGTCTACCGGTAACACAAGTTTTCCACCGCCATCCTTGATCAATTCTTTGGCAGTCTCGAGCGCTTCAGCATCCACCAAAGAGTCGGCAATATCATAACCCTGTGCCTTGAAGAAAGTGTTCGCCATCCCGCCACCAATCAAAACTTTATCGGCTTTGGTGAGCAAGTTGCGGATAACACCAATCTTATCCGAAATCTTGGCGCCACCCAGAATTGCCACGAAGGGTTTTTCCGGGTCGGCAACTGCCTGTCCAAGGTACTTGATTTCCTTTTCCATCAAGAAACCAGCCACACCCGGTAAAATATGCGCCACACCCTCGGTAGAGGCATGCCCGCGGTGGGCAGAGCCGAAGGCGTCGTTGACATACACATCCGCCAACGCAGCCAATTGCTTCGACATTTCCGGATCATTCTTTTCTTCGCCTGGGTAAAAACGAGTGTTTTCCAGTAATAGAATCTCTCCTGGTTTTAAAGCCTTGGCAGCTTTTTCTGCCAAGGGTCCAATAGCTTCCTCTGAAAAAGCGACCGGTTTGCCAATCACCTTGCTGAGATGTTCTGCCACGGGTTTCAAGGAATACTTGGCTTCTGGACCCGCTTTCGGTCTACCAAAATGAGAACAGAGGATGAGCGCTGCGCCATGATCCAGCAAATAATTCATGGTTGGCAGGGCTGCCGTGATACGCGTATCATCGCTTACCTTACCTTCTTTGACCGGCACATTGAAATCTACGCGTACCAGGATGCGCTTCCCTTTAACATCAATATCCTTGATAGTCTTTTTATTAAACATACCTGATCCTTTGATTGTTATCTATTATTTAACTTATGAGAACAGCCCATTTTAACCGCAGAGGTCAGAGAGCATGTTAAACTTACAGCCCCATGCCCTCTGGGTTAAAAAAATATAGCTCAACGATTCTTTAGAGCAACTTGGCAATCTTCGCAACCAGGTCAGCCGTGCGCACAGAATAGCCCATCTCGTTATCGTACCAGGCGATAATCTTGATGAAGTTTCCACCGAGGCTCATGGTTAACTGACCATCGACGATCGAAGAGCGGTGATCGCCTTTGAAGTCCGTCGAAACCAGCGGTTCCATGGTGAAGCCCAGGATACCTTTGAGGCTGCCTTCTGAAGCTGCTTTGAACGCGGCGTTAAGTTCTTGCACCGTGGCAGATTTCTCCAATTCAGCGGTAAGATCCACAACCGATACGGTGGGGGTTGGCACGCGCAGAGAGAAACCATCCAACTTACCCTTCAGATCAGGGATAACCAAGGCGATCGCCTTGGCAGCACCCGTGGTTGTCGGGACGATATTCAAACCGGCAGCGCGGGCACGGCGCAGGTCTTTATGTGCCAGGTCGAGGATGCGCTGGTCATTGGTGTAAGAGTGAATCGTGTTCATCAAACCGCGTTTGATGACCCAATTGTCATGCACAACCTTGGCGGCTGGTGCCAGACAGTTAGTGGTGCAGGAAGCATTGGATATGATATTGTGCTTGGCAGGATCATAAAGATGATCGTTCACCCCAATCACGATTGTGATGTCTTCATTCTTTGCCGGAGCTGAGATAACGACTTTCTTGGCACCGCCCTGATCGATATGAACCCGAGCGCCGGCTTTTCCCTTGGCAGGGTCACCATTGGCGTCTGTAAATTGACCAGTTGATTCAATGACAATATCCACACCCAGGTCTTTCCAGGGAAGTTTGCCAGGGTCTTTCTCAGCAAAGATTTTAATGGTTTTACCGTTGATAACGATGTTGCCCGCTTCGACTCCTACGGTGCCACCAAAGATACCATAGCTCGAATCATACTTAAAAAGATGGGCGTTTGTCTCGGGCGAGAACAAGTCATTGACTGCCACTACTTCCAATTCCTTGGAATACTGCTCAGTGATTACCTTCAATACCTGTCGTCCGATACGACCAAACCCATTGATACCGATACGTGTTGCCATTCTAGATCTCCTTAAAATTATAAAAATATTTTATAAGCTATTATAAAAGAATAATAGAATTATACCTTAATTTTTTTCTCCCAGAGGACCTGTTCGCTCAGAAAATAAGTCCATGATCACCTGAGCAAGCTTGCTTTGATCATGCCGCCAGGGATATTCGCTATTCACCAAATCACCCGCGTAAACTGGGCAGTGTTTTTCTAAGTCAGGTTCTACCAACACCCAATCGGATGTCCCATAATGTTCTGGTATTTTTCCTTCAAAATGGTTATTTGCCAGAACAATGTCAAACAATGGTCCGTTTGCATGGTTTTCTATAGCGCGCAGATGATCCCCACAGGTATAAAAATCCGTTTCTCCCGGCTGCGTAGCGACGTTACAGACATAGACCTTCAATGCCTGGCTAGCACGTATTGCTTCAACAATATCACGCACCAACAAGACAGGCAGTAAACTAGTATATAGGCTGCCTGGACCTATGACAATCAAATCGGCGTTTAAGATGGCTTGTAATACATTCGGGTAAACAGGTGGATTATCCGGCTCCAACCAGAGATGGCGTACCTGTCCAGTGGATTTGGTTATGCGGCTTTCCCCTTCAATCCGTACCGCACTGTCGCAGTCTGGTAGCGTCTTATCTGCCACAAGCCGAACATCATGCAATGTTGCCGGTAGTACCTGTCCCTGCACAGAGAGAACCCTGCCTGACTCGGCGACGGCTTCCTCAAAACTGCCGGTGATTTCGCTCAGGGCGCTGATGAATAAATTACCAAAAGAATGTCCATGTAAACCATCTACCGAATCAGGAAAACGGTATTGAAACAATTGCGAGAGCAAGGCTTCATCATCGGAGAGAGCTGCCAAGCAACGCCGGATATCCCCTGGTGGCAGGATACCCATCGTCTCACGCAATCGACCTGATGATCCACCGTCATCTGCAACGGTTACAACCGCGGTAATATTGTGTGAAAAAGGCTTCAGCCCACGCAGGAGAGTAGATAACCCCGTGCCGCCGCCAATCGTTACAATCCGAGGTCCGCGCTGCCGTCTGCGATGATCGCGCAGGACATCCAGCACAGGTACCCCCGGCTTGGTGAACGGTGCCAGCAGCGAACGATTCATTTCATAAATCCCCCATAAAACCAATCCGAGCCCAAGACTGCCAAAAATCACAGCCCGCAAAGTACGATCAATAAAACGCAAGGAAAGCGTAGACAAAACCGGCAGCCACCAAGTATCTGGTGCAGTACGGTATAAATCCAGCACTAACACACCAAAACCAATTCCCAATAAGGAAACACCTACAAACACTACCAGTAGCCAGCGTTTGATCCCCATACCGGGAATAAACCATTGCAGATGCTTCATGATGTTTTTGATAATAAATTTTGGGCGAGTGGATCCGTTTGTTGTCATACTCTCTTTTAAAGAGACAAGTTACGAAGTATTATTGAATACGGTAATTATATCCTCTAGCCTCTTACCTCACAATGTTTTGAGGGGTAATCCTCGCATCTCTCATCATTTCTTAACTATAGATACTTCCTTCAACTCAATGGATTAATACAAAATAACTTTGTTAATAATCTTGACTTAATCCGCCATACAACGTATAATCGTTCCGCCCCCAAAACGGGTTTTTTCAATGTTGAAGCAATTATTTTGTAAGGAGTATTATTATGACCCCTCATCCGAAGAGAAAACATACATCCGGTCGCCGGAACCGCCGCCGTGCGCATGACGCATTGAAACCACGTGGGCTCATTTCTTGCCAGAATTGTGGCGAAGTATGTCTACCTCACCGTGTATGTCCAAATTGCGGTTTTTATCAAGGGCGCGAAATCATCGAAGTCAAGAAAGACTAATTTTTTCTGTGGCATGGGATAGGTAGCCAACTTGGGTTTGCTCTTGTTTATGCCTGATTCGTGCTTTAGACATCTGTACATTTAATGGTTGCCCAGGCATCTCACCTGGGCTTTTTGCTTTCCTATTTATTGCTTATATGCGGTATAATAAATATCGTAATGAGTAATCCAAAAATTTTAGAGGTGCTTAATGTCCACTTCTCCTCGACCTTCGGGTAAAACCACAGTCGCCCCTGGCGTACTGTTAACCATCGTGCGGCTTACAACCCTTAAAGTGCCGGGTGTCAGTTATCTCAGCCCTTATCCCGGAAACGTAAACCGTCTTTTCGGATTTAGCAGGCAAAGATCACTTCAGGCAAATGACGGCGTTCATATCGAAATTAAAGACGATATGGTATATGCCGATTTACATCTTGTGCTTAAAGGCGACATGAATGTGCGCGATATCAGTCACAATGTGCAGCGTGAAGTCGCCTGCGCCATCTCAAAAACAATTGGTATGGAAGTCGGTAGAATAGATATCCATATTGAAGATATTGATTATTCCTTGGTAGAAAAATAGTTCAGCGCCATTTATGAAATCACGCACCAGGGCACGTAGTGTAGCCTTGCAAGTACTTTACGAATCGGATTTAGTTGGGCATCTTTTAGAGATCGCTTTAGATAATCGCCTTTCTGAAGAGCGCGAGGCGAAAAACCCACTGGACGAAAGTTTGATCCTTTTTGTTGGTGATATCTCGCGCGGTGTATGGAGAATTGCCAGTAAGTTGGACACCTATATTGCCCAATACGCCCCTGAATGGCCCATCGATCAGGTTGCAGTCATTGACCGCAATATTATCCGCATGGCTTTGTGGGAATTTGCCGTTGAAGGACATACACCTCTCAAAGTAGTTATCAATGAAGCCGTGGAACTCGCCAAGATGTATGGCTCCGACAGTGCTCCGCGCTTTGTAAATGGAGTCCTGGGCAGTCTTGCAGATCATACCGAAGAGATCAGCCAATCGCTCAAGAAAATCGTCAACGATTAAGGGAAGCTCGCATGGAATTTTTGGGCATTGGACCCATGGAATTGCTCTTTATCATCTTGATTGCCTTGGTACTTCTAGGTCCAAAAGACATGATCAAGGCTGCGCGCGTGATTGGCGAATTCATTACAAAAGTCGTTCGTTCAGATTATTGGGCTGATATTCAGCAAAGCATGCGCATGATGCGCGGCTTACCTTACAATCTGATGCGTGAAACCGGTCTTGAACAAGAGCTGGCTTCTCTAAAGAACATCGCCCAGACTGAGATGGATGCAGTTAATCAGGAAATCCAGGGAGTCACTCGTGCTGCTCAAATTGAAATTGAACC
>JBAXBF010000224.1:0-5597 GCA_037142095.1 Chloroflexota bacterium | reverse complement strand
AGCTATACTAACGAAAGGAGTTAGGTGGTGCAATTCCAGTTAGAATGTAGGAATTTACTCATATGTTAAGTGGTAGAATGGAATATATGAATACTAGTAAAATTGATATTACCAATTCTTCGATTTTGAGAGTTATCGCATTTATATGCGGTATTTGGATATTGTTTCAAATACGAAGTATTATGATCTCTTTTTTTGTGTCTTTTGCATTGATGACGGCAATTGCGCCTATGGTAAAGCTTGCCTCAAAATATAAAATCCCCCCCATTATTGTTGTTCTTTCGTTGTTTACCTTCTTAGTTAGCCTTATGGTTCTTTTGACAACCTCACTTATGCCTGCAATAGTGAGTGAAACCCAGAGTTTGATCCAAAACTTTCCTCAGTACATAAAAACTATGGAAGGAAAATTGCAAATTTCAATTGACCAAAATATGTTTGCTGATCAATTGAGTGGAATCCCCAGTAATATGTTGCGAATTGCCGTTGGAACATTTGGCAACTTGCTCTCAATATTAGCTGTGTTTTTTATGACTTATTATTTGACCTTGGATAGAAAACAACTTAGCGGGTATATTGCTATGTTCTTTGGAAAAATTGATGCTAATGAGAAAGCGGAAAGATATTTGAAGGAGGTTGAACAAAAAATCGGCGGATGGGTTCGGGGAGAGCTGATTTTGATGTTTTTGATAGGAATTGCCGTTTATTTTGGACTGCTATTTCTACGTGTTCCCTATGCTTTGCCACTATCTATTTTGGCAGGGCTTTGTGAAGCTGTTCCAAGTATTGGACCAATTTTTTCTGCAATACCAGCTATAATAATTGCATTAACAATTTCCCCGATTACTGCATTAGCTGTATTAATTTTGAGTATTATGGTCCACCAACTCGAAAATAATATATTTGTCCCAAAAATTATGCAGGCAGTTACTGGAGTTGCCCCAATCGTGACGATTGTGGTGCTAATGATTGGTTTCACGCTAGGAGGAATAATGGGAGCAATTCTTGCAATCCCAATATTTCTGGTAATAAATACTACAATCAGACATATTTCCTTTATTCAGGGCAACGAATTACTTTAATGATTCGAATCGTTGGAGTGATTTCAAATTTATCATCACACAACTAAAATAATTCCAAAGACAACGATAGTGGCACCTATAATTTTATTGAACATATTATCTCGTTCTTTAAGAATCACAATCGCAAGAATCACCGAAATAATAGTCTGGGTTGCCATTAATGGGCCAATTTGCGCCGCGTTATGACCGACTTGATATGCCAAGAATAGAAGCATTGTTGAAATAGTGTCATTTATTGAAACTAGTCCAATATTAAGGGCGCGCCTTGGTGGAAAGTAGAAGCTTAGCTTACTTATCGACTTGGGTTTTATTATAAGTAATAATATCACCGGTAAAATGCAGCTATAAACCGAGAAAGATGGGACGTCGAAATTGCGTAGGATATAGAAGGCAATTATCTCAGTGATCGCATAAGACAATGCAGCTATGAGAGCAAAAATTGCACCTTTGTTAATTGCTAATTTTTCTTTTTGCCACTGCGCAAACCCAATCCCAACGAGAATAACTATTGTCCCAATAATTTTGGCTAGTGAAAATGGCTCATGTAAAATGATGAAGGCTCCCAGCACTACCCATAATCTGGTTGTAGATGAAAGAATGCTATTCTCGGAAGCACCAATCAACTTGAGAGCCTTAAATCCAAAAACTGGTGCGAGTGTACCAAAGGCTGTAAAGAGCACAAAGAATGGGATTTGATCTATTGAGATTTGATAATGGAAACCGCCGCGAAATATTGCAACAACGAACGCGAATAACCCGCCAAGGCCGTAAAAAGCAATTGTCTGGGCGATTGGATCGGAGCTCTCCTCTTTCATTAATACTCTATGGAAAAGACCATTAAGGGAGAATAGAAGAACGCTAAGAGCTGTAAGTAGTTGCCATGACATAATCTGCTATTTCATTTTCTTTTACGATAATTCGACAATATATTTGTACTTACTAAGTTTACCAGATTAAATGAAGTGCTGTAGTATTACTAAATGAACGATTAGACATATGTTAGTAACATAGGTCCTGATGTGTTATCTTAAATTATGTCGAAGATTTCTGACAATAATGAAACTCCAACTATCCCCGATGTACTGCAGGGTATTTATGGTAGATATACAAAGGATGATTGGGCTCGGTTGGTGGATGAATATCCAGACGCTTCCCAGGAAGAAATTGTAAAAAGACTTGAAGGAGAGCCAACGTGCGATTTTTCATTTTTTTTGCGAGAACAAAATATTCGAGCCATACCAATGATACTCGAATCAGAAAAGTATAAAGATTTACATATTCTCTCAGTGGGATGCGGTAGTGGTCCGGAACCTTTTGAAATGGCAATGAGATTGCAAACTAGTGGGTTTTTGAAATTTTTCATAACAGGATTAGATGCGAAACAGAAATCAATTACCGATGCTAATTCTGGAACTTTCACCCAGAAAGATGATGCATTTCTTATTCATGACAGATCTAGATATTTAATTGAAATGGAGGAGGCTGGTTTACTTGGCTCCACAAGTAAAAGAGATGCTAGTGGCAAGGTCGATCGTACATATTCCCTGAATCCTCAAATCGCAGATAAATTAAAATTTGAGCGTTATGATATTATCGATAAACCATTTGTTGCAAAATCAAAATTTGATTTAATTGTTTGTAATAATGTTTTGTACCACTACCCCGTAGGAACAAGGGAGCTAATGCTCCAACATATTCTAGAATCCATGGCAGATGGGGGTAAATTAATTCTCGAAAAAGAGGAAAAAGGAGAATATGGATTAAACGGCGATCGAGCTGCATGGCTATATCCATATTATGAATGTAAAAATGTCTTTGGCCATTTTGGGCTAAAGCCCAATAAATACCCTACCGATGCATGGATGTTTAATGACAATTTCTATGAATACGACGAAAGTCAAAACCAATATAAAGGGAAAATGTTTGCGATCAGAGATGGAATAATGGTAGAGAAAAAGTGATTTGCTGTTCATATGATGAAGGGATTGACCCTAATAATTTTCAAGGTGAAATGAAAACTATGGCATTTGGACTAGCTATGATTAATGCCGCGAATAGACAACATGTAGATATGACACCCCACCGGGATGACTTAAATAGTTGGCTAATTGTTTTCTTATTACTCACCGCCCCATACTTATTTTCAGGTATTTTTCTTTAGCTTCTGCATCTGATTTGAGTAAGTAAGCTTCGTAGTAGATAAGTTTAAATGGACGCCGTGGGGCCGTAGAGAAGTTTTTTCCAGCATTGTGCTCTTTATAACCGTCTTTGTAAATCAGAAGTAGTGCAGGTATATAGATCGTGATCCCTCTCAGGTTGTAAAATGTAGAGATAGTGCATTTGGAGATGATTGTAGAATGTTGGGAGCATTATGTCTCGCTTTGCGATACATCGCCCCCACCAGGCTGGAGCAAAAAGATATCAAAAAGCGTCCTTTTGGACGCTCTTTTTGCTTGATAGCCTGGGTTGCGGGACTAGGTCTCCCAGGCTGCAAATGCGCCTGGAGGCAATTCTCATGTGCCTTTGGCACTTGAAGTGCTGATTCTCACCTACGGTTCGAATCAATTCTGGGATATATGAAAAAAGATGGTATTATCCATCTTTTTTCATATGTTGGCGGTAGCGGACTATGTGAGAACCTGGTATATGGGTAGATGATAAATCTTGATCGCATTTTGACTAAAAATTAGTTCCTCTGTTTCCTTTGATAGATCTAAACTTTTTACTAATTCAATATGGTGAGCAAAACCACTTTTTGTTTTTGAATCACACATGGGCCAATCACTGCCGAAAATGACTTTATCTGGCCGATCGGAGATCGTAGCTTTTAAGACTTTCCTCATTTTATCTATCCCACCACAAGCTTCAATCACTTCTTCATCGCCACAAGCTGCCAACTCAAAGTAGATGTTTTGAATATTTTTGGTAATTTCGTAGCAATAATCTAATTTAGGCCAGTAATAATGCGAAATAATAACTTTGAGTTTGGGATATTGTTTAGCTACTTCGACAATGTATTTGGGGTCATTGTATATAGATGGATTAGTTATTTTTGGATCGGACGACACTTCTCCTGTGTGGATAACCAGAGGACAATCTAACTCTTGTAATAATTGATAGTATGGATGACATCTTTCGTCGGTTGGATTGTAAGGATCATGTCCAGGAAACAATTTAATACCTTTAATAATCCCATCTTTAAGCAATTGTCGATATGTATCTATTTCAGTACTACCTCGTTGGATAATCTGAGGGCTACCTAAAAGAAATATCTTATTATTATCTTTTGTTAATTGTCTTAGTTTAGTTAAATCGGCATCAGATGTCTGATTTTCTAGATTGTCTGGAATGATGATGGCATAATCGATGCCATTCTCTTTCATCTTTAATACCAAATTTTTATAAACCTCGTCGAGAGATTCGGCATTATTGTTGTAAATTAATATGTGTGTATGAGCATCTATAATCATGAGACTAGTTTATCAGGTTCTGGCGAATTGAAATATGATCTATTTTGATCTAGTGAAGTTGGCTGTAACGGACTATGTTAGAACCTTCTATTTATCTAATTTCACTTCGTGAAAGTATTCGTAAAGAGTTAGTGAAATATAAAACCACATAGGAATCCATTTTATTGGCATATTACGTGATGAACCTCCGCCTTGGCTTATGTATGAATAAGAGGCCTTGATTTTACAAAGGATACCATTTAATCCTATCCAGGTCTTGATAGATGGGTAAGCTCTAGATTGTGCATAATCTGTATTTTTTGCCATATGCTTGGGGAGTGAAATGGTATTTAGTATCCTAGATGGAAATGAGGCATATAAAAGTTTAATTTCTGGATTATCCTTTACAATCTTTGTCACAACCATGGATAAGGTAATATGATCTGGATGACCGTATAGTCCAGATAAATCATAAGTAATGACAATATTTGGTTTTATTTCTCTGATAAGAACGTCTAGTTCTGCCTTTAGCTTGCTAATTGTATTTTCTAAATTTCCGTCGGGATATTTTAGTTGAATTAATGTTTGAACGCCAAATACTTTTGCTACTTTTTCAGCTTCAAGCCTTCGTATATTTATCAAATCAGTATTTACAGTTCCTCTTGGTGTCCCTTTTTCTCCACTGGTAACAATTATCCAAGTTAACTTACTTCCTAATCTAGAAAGAGTGGTCATTAAACCACCAGTCGTCATCACTTCATCATCTGCGTGTGGGAATATAATAAGTACTCGATTTGCGTTCCGTATCTTTGTACTTGTTGTTACTGAAAAATCATTTGTGTATATGAACCCACATACCCAGACCAGGGCTATGATAATTGCAAGAATGTACAAAATAATCACAAGAATATTTTATCAGGTTCTGACCATTTGAAATATGATCTTGGGGATATTATGCCAAATTGTATTTGACACCATCCCCATCAAATTTTGATCTAGTAAAGTTGGCGGTGGCTGACCGGTACCCCATAAACTAGACGTGTTGTCTTTCATAACTCATACTTGTTAT
>JBAXBF010000223.1:0-5608 GCA_037142095.1 Chloroflexota bacterium | reverse complement strand
GAAGAATTTCGAAAAGAATTACGTATTTAACAAACCATTTTGACACGTTTACTTCAAACTGTGATAAAATTGGGACTAGTTCCATAATCCTTATGGAGGTGAAATATAATAACTAATAATTTAATAATAGAAGAAAAATCTACTTATTGTTTTTGTTAAATCCGTATCTTCAAATTTAATTACAGGAAGGAACGTTCATTATGGGTGAAGCAAATCCCCCTATCTCAAAAAGTGGACAAAAGTTAGTACATCGTCATCTAAGCGATAAAGCGTTGATGAATATTTTCCTCTGGCCCACGCTGGCACTGCTTATCGCCATGAATATTTTCCCATTGTTATATAGTCTTTATCTCAGTTTTACCCGTTACTCAGCCATGGCAAATAAACCGCCAGTATGGATTGGGTTGGAAAACTACGTCAAGCTGCTTTCAGACAGTCAATTGTGGGATTACTTTCAAAATACGGGGACATACGTCCTCTCTACCGTTTTATTGGAAATGATCGTTGGTTTTAGCCTGGCATTATTACTTCGGAAACGATTTTTCGGAAGTGGACTTATTACAACATTGATCTTGATTCCGATGATGTTATCTCCGGTCGTGGTAGGCTTATTTTGGAAATTAATGTATAACCCCAATTACGGCATTGTCAATTACTTAATTGCCTTTGGGGCAGGACAAGGACCCGATTGGCTAGCCAACCGAATTCCAGTATCCATGGCAACTTTGAACCCAATATTGGCAAGCCTGTTAAAAGGCAAGAATCTGGCTATGTGGGCAGTCGTTCTGGTGGATGTATGGATGTGGAGTCCTTTTGTTATGCTTTTGTGTACGGCAGGTTTGAATGCCATACCTGATTATCTCTACGAAGCAGCAGAAATCGATCGAGCAAGTTCATGGTTCCAATTTTGGCGCATAACGCTTCCCCAAGTTTCCCCATTGTTATTGGTTGCGGTCTTGTTTCGTACCATTGAATCGATTAAAGCCTTTGATCTTCTCATGGGTCTTACGGGAGGGGGACCAGGCGATGCGACTGAAGTCGTGTCCATTAACTTATATCGGACAGCATTCCTGGGGCAATTTAATACAGGCAAATCAAGTGCGCTTGCTTACATCGTCCTGATCATTATTATCGCCGCCAGCAACCTGTATATTAAGTATTTGAATCAAGTGAAGGAGGGGTAATCTTATGCCAATGGTAGAACATCAAGGACGAGCAAAGGCTGGTGTAGCTTTGCGGGCTGGCTTTTCTGTTATCGTTTGTATCATTTTCTTAATTCCGGTTTTCTGGATGCTTTCAACAGCATTCAAACCGCGTCTGGAAATCCTCTCTATTCCTCCTAAAGTATTCTTTGAGCCTTCATTGGAAGGGTTCGTCAGTTTGTTTACTGTTCGCAGTACACTGACAGAAACACAAATGGTAGAATATGCAAATCGGAAAGATTTGACCTGGATTGATAAATTTGCATTGGACCGTGGGGTGGCCATCGTCGGACCCAGCCAATATGTAAACCGTGTAAAAAACTCGATCATCATTGCAGGCATTTCAACCATCCTGGCTGTTATCATGGGTCTGTTTACTGCCTACGCCTTCAGCCGTTTTAAAGTTAAAGGGGAAGGAGATCTACTCTTCTTCATCTTGAGTACACGTATGCTTCCAGCAGTTGTAGTTACTATTCCTATCTTTTTAATGTATAGGCAATTAGGATTATATGACACGCATATCGGCATGATTATCCTTTATACAGCTTTCAATCTTTCGTTCTCAGTCTGGTTGTTAAAAGGCTTCATCGATGAGATACCGAAGGAATATGAAGAAGCCGCTCTCGTGGATGGATATAGCCGTTGGCAGGCATTTATTAAATACGTGTTGCCTCAATCGTTATCTGGGATTGCTGCAACAACCGTGTTCTGCTTTATTTTTGCTTGGAATGAATATGCTTTCTCATTGATGTTAACCAGCGATAAAGCTCGAACAGCTCCTCCAAGCATTCCAGCAGTTTTAGGGACCGCGGGGATCGAGTGGGCAGCTATTGCTGCTGGCGCTTTGCTATTCCTTATACCGGTCGTTATCGTTACTTTTGCCTTACGCAAATACCTGCTGCGCGGTGTAACCTTCGGCGCAATCCGCAAGTAAAGCGAACAGCAAAAATCTCTGAGGTGTTACGAAAATATGGCAACAATTGAACTCGTACAAGTAGAAAAGAAATTTGGTGATTTTCATGCCGTCAAACCGGTAAATCTGACGATCAATGATGGCGAATTCGTAGTATTGCTTGGTCCTTCAGGATGCGGAAAAACTACGACCCTTCGGATGATCGCCGGTCTTGAAACCATCACTAGTGGCAAAATACTTCTTAATGGCGAAGATATTACGGACAAACCAGCCCGTGACCGGGATGTTTCCTTTGTGTTCCAGTTCTTCGCTTTATATCCGCATATGACGGCAAAAGGGAATATCATTTTCCCACTTCAAACACAAGGCACATCTCGCAGCGAAATAGAGCAACGTCTCAACGAAGTCGTAAAAATGCTGGATATCCAGTATCTACTGCATCTACGCCCCGGAGCGTTGAGCAGCGGAGATCAACAACGGATTGCTTTAGCACGAGCGCTGATCCGCCGACCGAGAGCATTCCTATTGGATGAGCCTCTCGGTGCATTGGATGCAGATTTTCGGGAAACCATGCGGGCTGAAATTAAAAGCTTGCATCTCCGTACAAAAGCCACCACCCTATACGTTACCCATGATCAAATCGAAGCAATGGCAATGGGAGACCGCATCGTTGTTATGTCCGCAGCAATCGTTCAGCAAGTAGGTACACCTGCGGAAGTTTATCATGACCCCAACAATATGTTTGTGGCACGTTTCATCGGCAGTCCAGGCATGAACTTAATCCCAGGTACTTATAGCCAGGGATCTGTGCAACTGCCAGGGAATAATGTCTGTCCAGTACCTGAGACTTACCGGAGTACTCTTGACAAATACGGTTATGATAAAAAAGTTGTGGTCGGTTTCAGACCCGAGGCAGTAATCCCCAGTGCGAACGGCGTGTTATCATCCCAGGTATATAGTCAAGATTTGCATGGTTCTTATACGATGATAAATCTATCTATGAATGGAGAGATTATTCATGGTCGAGTTGAACGGAGTGCAAACTACGCAATCAATGATATCGTGCGATTTGATATCCGTCCGGATATGATCCGCTTCTTTGACCCAGAAACCGAATCAGCGATCAAGGCGGAGGTAAGAAATGTCTAATGTCGATTTAAACAATATCACGAAACGGTTTAAGGGAGTGACTGCCTTAGATCATATCTCATTTGACATCAAGAACGGGGAGTTCTTCGTGCTTTTAGGACCTACGGGCGCCGGAAAAACCACTACATTGAGGTTGATTGCCGGTCTCGAAATCCTTGATGAAGGGGATATTTCTTTTGATGGTTCATCGATCGCTCCTCTTTCCCCGGCTGAACGGGATGTTGCGCTCGTCTTTCAACAATATTCGCTCTATCCTTTGTTGAATGTATATGATAATTTAGCATCTCCCCTGCGTTCACCCTTACGTAAGACATCTGAAACTGAAATACGAAAAACTGTAGAAGACGTTGCCGGTAAATTACGAATTGGACATTTGCTCAAGCGAAAAGCATCCAATCTTTCCGGAGGTGAGATGCAGCGTGTGGCTATTGGTCGCGCCCTGGTTCGTAATCCGCGGATATACCTGATGGATGAACCGCTTTCTAACCTGGATGCTAAATTAAGAGAAGCACTGCGTATTGAACTTAAACATCTGCAAAAAACGCAAGAAAGTACGACACTTTTCGTCACGCATGATCAAATTGAAGCCATGACGATGGCTGACAGGATTGCAGTCCTTAACCAAGGGAATATCCTTCAAGTGGGTTCGCCCTACGAAATATATGATCACCCAGCAACTACCTTTGTTGCCCAATTGGTCGGAACCCCGCGCATCAATCTCTTAGCAGGCGAAATCCATGATGGCAATGTCCTTATCAAAGACAGCGAAGTAAAATTTGCTGTCCCCAATGAAGTTAAGCTGCCAAGTTCTTTTACACTCGGTCTACGACCGGAAAATGTGCATCTTGACGATGCAGGTGAATTCAGTGGTGTGATTGAACTCCTCGAGCCTCTTGGGGTTGAGACCATTCTCCATATCCGATCTGGTAAACAGGTGTTGTTAAGTGTTATTGCAGGGATTACCCCAAGAAAGATGGGGGAAAATATTCGCTTTAGTATTGTACACGAGCGGCTCAGCTTCTTCGATAAAGAAGGAACACGAATAGTCACGTAAATTATCTAACGTTTAGCATAAATGTAAAGGAGGATTGATATGGCAAAAGTTGCAATAATCGGAGCAGGAAGCGTTGTCTTCTGTAAAACTTTAATGCTGGATATTCTATCAACGCCTGGCTTGGGAGATACCGAGTTTGCTTTGATGGATCCCAGCACAATCCGTTCGTCTCAGGTAGAAGCGTTTGCCAAACGCGTTATCAAAGATAATGGATTGAAAGCCAAAGTGTGGGTTACAACCGACCAACGCGAAGCCTTAAAAGGTGCCAAATACGTCATTGCCACTTTTCAAGTAGGCGGTGTCAAAGGCTTTGAATATGACTATAAAATTCCCATGAAGCATGGCGTTGATCAATGTATCGGCGATACATTAGGACCAGGCGGTATCTTCCGGGCTTTACGCAGTATTCCTGTAACTTTGAAGTTAGCACAGGATATGGAAGAGTTATGCCCAGATGCATATCTACTGAATTACGTTAATCCAATGGCTATGATTTGTTGGGCATTGGGCACTACCAAAGTAAAATTTGTCGGACTCTGTCACGGTGTTCAAACCACCATGGATTTAATTTCAGGCTATGTTGGCGTACCCAAGAGCCAGATCGATTATACTTGCGCTGGCATCAATCATATGGGTTGGTTCTTGAAGTTAGAACACAACGGCGAAGATCTTTATCCTTTACTTCGAGAACGATTTGAGAAAGCAGAGTACTATGCAAATGAAAAAGTGCGCGGTGAAACCTTCCGGCACTTTGGTTACTTCATGACGGAATCAACTGGTCACCTATCTGAATATTTACCCTATTTTCGCAAAAATAAGAAATCGCTTGATCTGTATTGTGACGAACCTTCCTTCGGAGGTGAAACCGGCGCTTATTACAAATGGTGTGATTATGTAGCGAAAAAATACGAAGACCAGAATATGCTCGAAAATGAATCCTCTGCCATTCCCCCGCGAAGTATTGAGTATGGATCATACATTATAGAAGCCATCGAGACTGGAAAGCAATTCAGACTAAATGGAAACGTCCGCAATGGCGGAATGATTACCAACCTACCGTCTGATTGTTGCGGCGAAGGTCCGCTGTATGTCGACCGGCTTGGTATCCACCAATCGATTGTAGGTGATTTGCCTTCGCAATGTGCGGCATTGAATCTGCTCGATATTAACGTACAACGATTGGCAGTTGAGGCAGCGATGAGTGGTGATCCAGAAAAGATCGTGCATGCCTGTGCCCTCGATCCGCTTACAGGTGCTGTATTAACACTGAAAGAAATCCGCGATATGGCT
>JBAXBF010000222.1:0-5666 GCA_037142095.1 Chloroflexota bacterium | reverse complement strand
CTATTTCATCAGTCTATTTTGGCAAAGGCATTATTCATAAAGTATAATTATTATATCAGACAATTTTTATATAAAGGAGTATTTATTCATGTCCCCAGAAAATCAACCTATAGGTGATCTTGCGACTGAATTTGAACGTTTAGGACAAAACATAAAACAATCTCTTGAAGTAGCTTGGGACAGTGAGGAGCGGAAAAGATTCCAGAACGACATTGAACAAGGCATTTCTGGACTAAGTAATGCTGTAACAAACTTCATGAATAATATCTCAAGATCACCTACGGCACAAAAAGTTAAATCAGAATTAGAAGAAATAAAAAACCAAGCACATGTCGATGAAGTTCAAACAAAAGTTCGCCAGGATGTAATTAGTGCGTTAAAGCGTGCTAATGATGAAATTGAAAAATCCAATCAACAATGGAGAGAAGAGCATAGTACTGCGCCAGAAGAGAAAAACATTAGTGAATCAGACTAATACTTTCTTCTTAACATTCACCAACTGACCACTCCAAGGATTAATGAATTATGGATAACCTACCATTTGAATACCAAGATCTAATAAGCGACGACATTAAAGCATTTGCCTATCTTTCGACGATAATGGAAGATGGTTCCCCACAGGTAACCCCAATCTGGTTCAATTATACAAAAGACTATATTCTTATCAATTCAGCCAAAGGCAGAGTAAAAGATCGCAATATGCGTACACGGACAAAGGTCGCATTAGCTATCCAAGACCCCAAGAATCCATATCGCTATATTCAAATACGCGGAAAAGTCATCGAAGTTACAGAGGACGGCGCAAAAGCACATATCGATATTTTAGCAAAAAAATACATTGGAAAAGATGCATATCCCTTCAGTGTTCCGGGTGAAATTCGAGTGATTTATAAGATTCTTCCTGAGCACGTTGTTAGTCATGGTTAATCGTGGTTGGTTAAATTCTAACTTCCCTTGCATGGTATGCATTAATCCGTTAGAATTGAGGTAAATACTGGAGCTAACTGCACCCAGTGTTAATTTTTGTCTATTTATCAAGTGCACCCTTAAATAATATAAGGAGTTGTAATGCTGATCACAAATTCCACTATCATAACTTGGGAGTTTCCGAATAGGATCCTTGAAAATCATGCAATTCGCATCCAGGATGGCCTCATCACTGAGATAAGACCTCAAGCCGAGCTTATCTTTAACTATCCTGAAGAAGAACGGATCGATGCTCAAAGACAATATGTTATGCCGGGAAATATATGTGCACATACCCATTTCTATGGCGCTTTTGCACGTGGTTTGGCAATTCCAGGATCTGCTCCAAAAGATTTTTCAGAAATCCTGGATAAACTCTGGTGGAAGCTTGATAAAGCATTGGATGAAGAAGCCATTCAATATTCTGCTTTGGTTTGTTTGATTGATGCAATCAAACACGGAACAACAACACTAGTTGACCATCATGCTTCTCCTAATGTTATCAACGGATCGTTAGATATAATTGCTGATGCAGTCGATCGTTCAGGCTTAAGGGCGGTCTTAAGTTATGAGGTAACCGACCGAAACGGTAAAAACGAAGCGTCCACAGGGATTGATGAAAACGTGCGTTTTATTCAACGTGTGCAACGTGAACGTATGGCCAATGGTAGGATCGCTGCTACTTTTGGGCTTCACGCCTCACTCACGCTTTCGGAGGATACTCTTCGGATATGTAGAGAGAGTATCCCCGATGACACCGGATTTCATATCCATGTCGCTGAACATGAAGTTGACGAATATGATTGTCTCGAAAAATGTGGCACACGCGTGGTTGATCGACTTGCTAAACACGGTTTGTTAGGGAATAAAAGCATTGTAGGCCATGCTGTTCATGTCGATGCACGCGAAATAGCTCTCTTAGCTGAGACTAGTACTTGGGTTACTCATCAACCGCGTTCAAATATGAATAATGGCGTTGGAGTTTCCGAGGTAGAATCCATGCTTCGTGCAGGTGTTCGAGTTGCTTTAGGGAATGATGGTTTCTCTAATGCAATGTGGGAAGAGTGGAAAACCACTTATTTAGTACACAAATTATGGCATCGTGATCCACGGCGTATGAACGGATTGGATGTCATTCAGATGGCTGTTTATAATAATTCTGCTTTAATTAATGCCCTATTTTCAACGCCAAAGAATCAATCATCCCATGGAATTATTAAACCGGGAGCAGTCGCTGACCTAATTTTTGTGGATTATCATCCCTTCACAGAATTAACTCCCGATAACTTACCTTGGCATATTCTTTTCGGTTTTCAAGAGAGTATGGTCACAACAACTATTGTGGATGGTAAGATTTTAATGCGGAATCGAAAGTTACTGACTCTCGATGAGGAGGAAATAACGGAATACGCGCTTGCAGTTATCGGACCTAGTGTTTGGTCACGTTTTCAAACTGTTTGATGAACAATAAAACATAGCCAAAGGAGTAATTCATGACTGAAGCATTACCAATATTAGCTATTCTTGGCGGTACAGGAAAAGAAGGACCAGGATTAGCTATGCGATGGGCAAAGGCTGGATACAAAATTATTATCGGTTCTCGTCAATTAGAAAAGGCTCAAGCTAAAGCTGTAGAGTTAAACGAAAAACTTAAATGCGATACGATCAGCGGCCTCCAGAATCGAGATGCTGCTAAGGAAGCAAATATTTGTATCCTAACTGTAGTTCAGACAGCACATGAACAAACATTAGAAGAATTAAAAGATTATTTACAAGATAAAATTCTCATAGACGCAACTGCACGGGTTGACTTTGTGGATCCCCAACCACCATCCCCACCATCCGCTGCACGAATAGCACAAAATATTTTAGGTGAAAAAGTTCGGGTTGTAGCTGCTTTTCAAAATGTACCGGCTCATTCGCTCAAAAAAAATATAGAACAACCCATTGAAACTGATGTCTTTGTTTGTTCAGATGATATAACTGCTGCGCGAGAAACAATCAAACTTGCTAACGCGGGTGGTATGCAAGCTTACTATGCTGGAAATCTTGACAACGCTATTGTGGTTGAAGGATTAACATCCATACTAATAAGTATTAATAAAGAATATGGGGTTAAGACAGCCAGTATATCTATAAATGGAATAAAATAACATGGTTATTAATAACCATTATTGTCAAATACCCGGGAAATCCAGCGTGGTTTTCCGGAAATACCTAAAGTTTTACGGAGGAATATAAATAAACATGGATCACGGATTAATAACCAAATTACTCAGACCTAAGTCGCTCGCCATTATCGGCGCTTCAGCGACCCCAGGCAAAATTGGATACAAAGTCGTAGAAAACCTCATCAAGAGTGGCTATAAGAGGTTTTATCCAATCAACCCCCAGGTTGACGAGATTCTAGGAATTAAAACATATCCATCCATAACCGCAGTACCTGACGAAGTTGAAGCTGCTGTCATCAGCATACCTGCAAAATTCGTCCCCGATATTGCGATAGAATGTGGAAAGAAAGGTGTAAAAGGTCTGATTATCATTACATCAGGCTTCAGTGAAGTCGGAGATAAGGCATTAGAAGATAAAGTAGTAGAGATCGCACACCAATATGGAATGTGCATCTTAGGACCTAACATCGTTGGAACGCTGTCTAATGCCGACAAAATGAACGCATCCTTTGCTCCACTCCTTCCACTAGAAGGAAAAGCATCTCTTGTAACCCAAAGTGGCGCCTTGCTCATCGCTCTGGATGCAGCCTCCTATGTCCGTAGAGTAGGGTTTGAAAAACTCATATCAATTGGAAATATGGCTGATGTAAGCTTTGGTGATCTTATTGAATGGTTGGATGAAGATAAAGATACCACTTGTATAACCCTTCATATTGAAGGACTAAAGAATGGTAGACATTTCATCGAAGCAGGTCGTAAAGCTAAGAAACCAGTGATTGTTCTGAAAGCTGGCGTTTCTGAGCATGGTGCAGCCGCAGCAGCCTCACATACCGGTTCATTAGCAGGCGCAACGAAAATTTATAATGCAGCTTTCCAACAAGCTAAAATGATTCAGGCAACAGATTTGGGTGATCTTTTCAATCTTACGCTTGCTTTTTCCCAACAACCACTGATGAAAGGCGAAAATCTCCTTGTTACGACAAATGGTGGCGGTGTAGGTGTACTTGCAACCGATTCAGCCGAGCATTTTGGTATTCCTTTGAAATTCGTACCCAAAGATGTTCAAGAAGAATTCAAGAAGTACATGCCTGATTTCGGTTCCGCAAAAAATCCTGTTGATATGACCGGCATGGCAGGAAATGAGTGGTATTATGCAACCACTAAATTTGCAATCTCCCATTCTTGGGTAAATGGATTAACAGTTCTCTATTGTGAAACTGCGATTACAAATCCCATTGAAATCGCCCAACACATCCATAAAGCAATCCTGGATTCTGGCGTTAAAGATAAACCGGTCACAGTTTCTTTCGTAGGTGGTGAACACTCAGACGAAGCAATACGTTGGCTGATCGATAATGGCATTCCATCTTATGGAGCCCCAGATTTGGCAGTGCGAGCCATGGGAGCATTGCGGCAATATGCTTTGATTAACGAACAATCTAAAGAAGAGTTCGCTCCTTATCGTGATGTCAAAAGAGAAGTAGCAATGCAGTTAATTGCCCAAGCCCGTATTGATGGTCGCAGTTCGCTCACCGAGATCGAAGCGAAAGGGGTATTTGCAGCATATGGACTGCCTATAACGAAAACCTTGCTGTCCAAATCTGAAGAGGATGCCGTAAAATTAGCATCGATTGTCGGTTATCCAATTGTAATGAAAATCGTTTCACCCGATATCATCCACAAATCGGATGCGGGTGGTGTAAAGGTTAACGTCAAAGACGAGACTGGGGTACGAGAAGCATATAAGACAATCATGGCAAACGCAAAAACATATAAAGCTGATGCGAATATCCATGGTATCGCAATTCAAGAAATGGCACCTTGGGGCACAGAAGTGATAATTGGATCTGTTAACGATCCTACTTTTGAAGCAACTGTTATGTTTGGATTGGGAGGAATTTTCGTTGAGGTATTAAAGGATGTAACTTTCCGCGTGGCACCAATTTCACCAGACGAAGCAGCCAGCATGCTTAGTGAAATTAGAGGAGCACCTATCCTCAGGGGTGTACGCGGTGAAGCACCTCGCGATCGCAAGGTACTAGCAGAGCTTCTGAGCCGCTATTCACATATGATTGAAGATCTGAAGGATGAAATAGCAGAATCGGATGCTAATCCTGTCCTTGTTTATGAGGAAGGCAAAGGTGTTAAAGTCGTTGATGCAAGAATTATCTTAAAGAAAAAATAACGCAGGATCTCGATCGATACATTTTTAACGTATCTTTCAGAGACTGGAATTCTAAATAATATTTTGTTTGCTTGATAAAATAGGGTTTCCTTCTTTGGAGAAGCCCTATTTTTTTTATCTTTGAATGATTTTATAAGGAGTTAATGATGACAAAAAACAATGCTTTACGGCGTTCACGCCACGATCGCATCGTCGCAGGAGTGTGTGGTGGTTTAGGTGCATTCTTTAGCTTGAATCCATTTTGGTTCCGTTTAGCCTTTTTGATTTCATTGCTTCCCGGAGGCGTACCAGGTGTTCTCGTATATTTTATTCTTTTTCTAATTCTTCCATTGGAAGAAAACTAA